>NZ_JBPWAP010000169.1:0-4063 GCF_051776705.1 Bacillus cereus group sp. BceL291
CTTAAGTTGATGGGCATGGGGTAGAACCAGCATCTCCGAGTAAATCGGGAATTTTGTAATATTCTGAAAATAATCACATAATTAATGATGCTGGTTCTCCTTTTAAATAGCCATTCTTTTATCCATATCTAAACGAAATTCACCATATGGATTAATATGAGAGTAAATCATAGGTGTAAGTGCCCGATAATCTTCTTCGTCCAAACGATTTTTCCATTCATCTTCACTGAGTAATTGTTGGATGATTAAAGTATTAATATAAATGATGCAGTTTTGGATTAATTGCAAACTTAACATGGCAACCTCTTGCTCTTCGAGCTCATTACGACGTATTTCCCCACCTTGGCCATAAAAAATAAAATCACTTGCTGAGTGCCAATTTTCAACCGTATTCAATCCAGAATGGATTTCTTTTCTTAATTGTTCTGAAGCTAAATAATCACACAAAAACATTGTTTTAATCACTTTTCCTAATTCTTGAAATGCTAAAAATGTTGGGTGAGAGCTATTCTTAGAAAATTGTTTCAAAATGGCTTCTGTATCAGCAGTATTTATTCGTAGTGCTGTCGCATACTTAACCATTTCGTTATATTGCCGCTTAATTAAGTCCCAATTAATAGCTCGTTTCGCAATGACAGGAGACAAATTTTCATAACAATCTGTCGCAGATGCTTTATAGAGCTTTTGAGATTGAATATTTTTAAAGCGTGGTAACAGTTCGAAACCCAGTAAATGACAAAAGGCGAAGCCGACTGTACTTTGGCCATGTGTATCTACATAATTACGATCTATCTCTTTATCTGTATCATGATTAAGTAATCCATGTAACATTGCAGCCACTTCAGAAGAATTAGGTGCGTTTACTTGAGAATAAATGCACATTGATTTTTCCTCAACGTGCCAATAAACAGAAACACCTGGCCCACGATATCTAGGAAACCATTGTGTCCTTAAATTTTGATCGTAAGCTACTACGCGTGAGGAATCGGAAGCACATGAAGTGGTACCTTGTCCCCAAATAGCTTCAGCTCGTTCAGTTAAAATTGCATTCACTACACTTTGATTTGCAATTCTTAAATTTTCTACATGTATGTACTTTCTCTTCACATATAAAAGTGCTTTATATTGCATACTGGCATCACCAGAAGATACACGTTTAATTCCAGTATTTGTCCCTATGCCATACAAACATAGTAATAATCTTTTTTGGATTTCATCCCGATCTAATCGTTCGTGAGTAGCTAAGCTTTGGAAGTGATTGATAAAACCAGTCCTTAGCGCTGTCTCTTTTAAAATATCGATTAAATTTGTCATCCACCAACGGTTGGACAGTTCTCTTTTTAGATGACCTAATTGTTTTGGTTCCGTGCTTAATTCATTTGGTGCTATTGATATCCACCCATTGTGTTTACTTAAAATTTTCACTTTTTTATTCTTAGGAATATTATTGTTTAACATAACTAGTTTTGCACGTAGTAGTTGTTGTAGGTCATCTATTTTCTCTTGAGATTCTAAAGGTTGATTTAATTCTTCATAATGTTGAATACGATTTTCCTCAAAATCAGCTGGTAAATACTCTTCTGGATTCCGATAACGATGCGAAAAAGCAACCCAAATTTCTCGACATTTCAATTTATCTCTTAAAGCATGTAAAACGCAGATTTCATAGTTGATTCGATTCACACGTATATCTCCATTTTTATCTTCTGTTACAACTAAATCATACCATTTCCTTGGAATGATTTCTGTTCCAAGGGGAATAGCTTCATGCGGTGAAAATGTGATTTGTTTGGAACCATTATAACTTCGTAGAAGTTCAATCGCTTCAATAACAGGTTGATGAAGATGATTGTTAGATTTAAAATCAAGTAATTTTAATATCTCTGTTACGGCTGTACGATAAGAACTACTGTAAGAATTCCGGATTTTCCAGTGAACTTTTTGTTGATACATAGACTTTTTATACTTTAATTCTTTCACGATATCCTCAAGGATCTGTGGCTTTACGACTGGAAATAAGGTATCTTTTATAGTCCCTTCGGGATTTTGAAGTGCTGTTTCGAGTAAATCAATTAACATTTTATTTTTTCCAAACACTTTTTTAACCTCTAAAATCATTTCCATTTTTACTTTTTTCTCAGCACGACCATTAATTTTATGAATCAAAGTAATAAGAAGCTCAATTAAGTTGTCGTTCAATTCTTTTATTTTTAACCAGAAAAAGGTGGCGAGTAATGTATACCGAATCGGATTCTTGTGACGTTGCAACTCTGTTTTATCTTCAGAAGTAGCACGTAACCTGTATTTCTGGAGTACTTTAGGCGGTATTTCAGAAAATAAATTCATAGGTAGCTCTAAAGCTAGCAAAGTTTTTAATTTATCAAGTTCAGTAAATAACGTGGCTTGACTCAAACGTCCAGGTCCCATTGTTAATTTTCGGAATGTGATTTCTGATGTTTCGTCTTCGTTGGAACCGCTTTCTTGATTTTCTAGATATCCCCAGTAATCCAGTAAATCATCAATTTTTTTCAAAGTACTATCCGAGAGTTTCTTATACGTTTCTTGATAAAAATCTTGTTCTCTCTGAAAAATAAGTTGTTGAACCAGTTGATTTATTTGCCACTCAGGAGGGGCTACAATTTTCTCTGTTCGATATTTGATATATAACTGTTTTCTCAATAGATTAGCATCTAGATTATATTCATAAATCCGATTATAGAGCCATGTTCGAATGAATTCTCGATCTTCATCTTTTTCTTCTTTGAAACCAAAAAAATCAAGTATTTCTTGTTTATGTTTTCTAGCTGTTTTAGAATCAAGAATGTAAGTGTGATAAGAATTTAAAGAAAGATTTAATTGTTTAGAAAGAAAGTGTAGCATCTCAGATGGAATTTGAGTTTTTTTCGTTGGGAATTGATGAAACAATTGAAAATACTTAAGTAAAGCTGCAAAACCGATTCTAGTTAGTTTATATCTAGCATTAACTAATTTTAGTTCTTCAGAACTCAGTATAAAAGAAGTAATTTCTCGATCTAAATTCCAATGTTGTTTCATTTCATTCATCCTAACTATTAAATATTTTTTCAACAGCTTGCTCTAAGTCACTCATTGAAGGAGCTGCATAGCGTTTGGTTGTATTCACATCATTGTGTCCCATTAAATCAGCAACTGTTGCAAGATCAATACCAGAAGCCACAAGTTCACGTCCATATGTATGCCTTAGCATGTGTGCACCAATGCCGTATTGTTCAAATATTCTTTGAGCTGATCGTTTAGATAATCGTTTTCTAAAATTAGAAAGAAACAGTGGAACTTCCAAGTCTGTTCGTTTTTGTAAATAGTTTTGTAGATGATAACGACTTTCTGCTGGTAAAGGAATTTTTCTTGAAATACCACCTTTACCATCTCTAATAATTATAAATCCAGACCGTTCTCTCATTTCAACATCATCACGGTTTAAAACCACAAGTTCAAATACTCGAACACCTGTATAAAGCATTGTATAAACAATAGCGATATTCCTAAGGTTTTGAGACTTCTCAACTTCTCTCAACAATCGATTTCTCTGCTTTTTAGATAAGGATTTCGGAGAAATATTACGAATATGCCTAACTTCTGGTCGTTTTATGTGATTTAGAAGTTCTTCTTTTCCGACAAACTTCATATAAGCTACGATGGCACTGTATTTCGGTGTAATGGTTGTTGCTTGGTTTCCTTGAATCGATAAGAAATTGATATATTGTTGAATATCATAACGCGTAATGTCGTGAATTGAGCTACCTTCAGTAACTAACCATCGATGAAAATTACAAATATGACGAGAATAATCATGTACAGTATTGGGACGTTTCCCTTGCTCAAAAAGAAATCCCTCAAACTCTCCGAGTTCTATGTCACTTTTTTTCACCCTTAACACCTCCAAATTTAATATATTTCTAAGTTATTATAACAAAAAGTGTCACAGAATGACTCTTCTGTGACGAAAATATATAAGGTAACTCACTATAACGTTCAGAAAATTACGAAATTCACGATTTACTCAAAGATGCTGGTTCTAGGCCTA
>NZ_JBPWAP010000170.1:0-3943 GCF_051776705.1 Bacillus cereus group sp. BceL291
AATCACAAAAGAATTAAAACAAAACTAAAAGGATTGTCCCCTGTGCAATACAGAGTTCAATCCTTAGTAGCTGCTTAATATATTTGTCTAATTTTTTGGGTTCAGTTCAAATATAGCAGTCTTTTTGTTACGTTATTTCTTTCGTTTCTTCAAACTTTTTTGATATGCATAAAGCTTATGAATCTCTTCCTTAAATTCATGTAGAAGTACAGTGTTTGCACCATTTGAATACCGCACAGTATTATAAGCATCTATAATAATATCACTTTGAATATTTACATCTTCTTCATCGTTTATTCTTTCTAGCCAAGTTTCAACAGTTTCTCCCCGTTTTCTATTTAAAGGAGAGGTTAACTTACTCTCTAGCTTAAAAATTTCCTTCCGAATTTCGTTATGTGGCGGTTTATTTCGTTTAAAACGATTTTGGCTCATTCCTTCTTTATCAGTAATGATAGTAGATTCGAAGACGTGCATATTTGGTAAACTTAAATGTTTTCGTTTTTTTAATATTTTCCAAACGACGTAAATAGCGATAGCTGTACAGACTATTATTGTAGCGCTATTTATGAGTATTGGATCAAAATCAGGAATTTTTTTCCCGTCTTCAATTTTTGGTTTTAAGAGATGTCCTTTATTTGCCCAAACATCTTCAGTATCTTTTAATTCCGCTGCTTTAATTAATGGCATTAAAGCATAGCCGACGCCTAATGCGACTACTTCCGTTATAAAACCAAAAATAAGTCGAATGAAAGGAAATACTTGAACAATTAATATGCTCATTAAGCCAATCGTAATGATAGAAGCAAAACGTAATAGTTGTTGTTTGCGATTTGCCCCGGTTAACCAAAATGTAATCATAAGATGCAAGGCTAACATTAATAGTTTCCACAACGGTGGAAAGGGTGCATAAAATATAGTTGAAACAACAAACCATACAATACCACCTAAAGATTTTTGAACTGGATATCCAGGTCCGATCGCATGTACGATAAAGAAAAATAGTGGTAATATGATTGTGCCAAAAAGAGAAAAAGGTAAAAATAAAGAGAAAAGAACGATTTGAAGAACTAAAAGTATTACAAATCCTGTTGTTTTTTTCTGCATAAATTTATGAATAAGAAATACTCCAATATAGCCTGTTGTTAAAAATATTGCAATACTAATTAGTTCATCTCTTTCTGTTAATAATGAAAGCAGGAGGAGCAGAATGAAATCATGAATGTGATATAGCCAAGTTTTCAACTGGTTCCACCATCCCTTCACTAGTAATGAGAAACGTTGGCTGCGAGAGAAGAGGGAGTTCATTTCTTTGTAAACCAATGTATATCATTGTAGACGATCGTTCTCTCTTTCTCTTTACATAATGAAGGAATCCTTGTTTCGGAAGTAACGTACTATCATCTGAAATACGGGCTAATTCTTCTAAAGCTTTTGCATATTGTGTTTGTCCTTCATTTAACGGTACATGTAATGCACCGCCTTCTGCTAATACACTAATAAACAATTCAAACGGAATGTGGTGCTTCGTTGTGTACTGGAAAATGTATGTTGCATATGAAATAAGTTCTTCTACATTATCTTTCCAACCAAATCCACGATCGGCAGCTAAAGAAAGACAAATCGTCCAACTATAATTTTTTACAGGTTCATATTGCTTCGCTTGTAATTGTTGCATTTTAGCAGATGCCTTCCAATGAATAGAGCGGAAAGACTCACGCTCATATCGCTTTACACCGATAATAGATGTTTCATCATTGTAAAAAGAAAAATTCGTTCGATAAAATCCATTCAAAAGTTGCTGAAGTTCTTGCAAACCTGCTACTTCTTTAGGAGAAGGATACACAATAATTTCAGTCCTTAATTTATCAAAAACAGGTAAATGTACAGTTAATAGATGAAATGGATCTTTTAATACACATTCAAACTGTTCAATTTGAAACACACCACGCTTCGTTGCGGTTAATGTTAAACCCCATTTTTGTGCCGAATGTGCGGGTTGTGAAAATGGGAAAGAGAATAATGTTTTTGATATTTGTTCAATGCCTTGCTCTTTATGCGGTATAAGGGACGAATTTAAATGAAAGTAACAAACACCATTAACGAGCGGTATGCTGGCTCCATTTTTTAAATGAATAAAAAACTGTCCAGATTCCTCAGGAAAAAGCCGTGTAGTTTGTTTCTCATTTATGATTTGAAACTTCTTCTCTATGAAAGCGACATATTTATAAATAAAAATCGCAAATATATAATAGAAGAAAAAGAGAAACATAAGCATTCGTTGCGGGAAAAAGAATGTGAAAAGTAACGCGATTGGAACGGTTAGTTGAATAATATGGAGTTGAAAAAATAAAGGCACAGTTACAACACGCTGTCCATTCATGCTTGCTCAATCTCCACAGGTACGTCAACTTCTTTTAAAATACTTTTCATAATATCATTTTTTGTCGTACGCAGGGCACCTTCCATTGATAAGACGATACGGTGATTCCAAACAGAAGGAACTAACAATTGTATATCTTCTGGTGTGCAATATTCTCTCCCATGTAAAAAGGCTAAAGCTTGAACAGCACGTACTAAAGCTAATGTGGCACGTGGGCTTACACCGTTAGCGATATAATCATGATTTCTTGTAGCATGAGCAAGTTTAATAATGTAATGTTCTAACGGTTCCGAAACAAATATTTCTTTTACTCGTTTTTGAGATTCTAAAATATCTTCTAATGAGATGACAGATGTGACACTTTCTAATGGTAAATCGTTCCGAAAACGTCGCATCATTTGTAGCTCATCTTCAGGAGTAGGATAACCGATTGAAATCGTCATTAAAAAGCGATCAAGCTGTGCATCTGGAAGAGGGAAAGTCCCTTGTGATTCAATTGGGTTTTGCGTCGCAATAACAAAGAACGGTTTCGGCAGAGGCGTAGATTGTTTTTCGAGCGTCACTTGTCGTTCTTCCATCGCTTCTAACAAACTCGACTGCGTTCTCGGCATTGCACGGTTAATTTCATCTGCTAGCAAAATGTTTGTCATAACTGGTCCAATTCTTAATTCGAATTCGCTTGTTTTTGGGTTGAAGTATTCAATACCTGTTACATCACTTGGAAGTACATCAGGGGTGAATTGAACGCGAGAAAAACTACCACCAATACTTTTGGAAATGGTTTTCGCCAGTAACGTTTTCCCAGTACCAGGCACGTCTTCGAGCAATACATGCCCACCAGCAAGAAGTGAAACGAGCAGTAGATCAATAACATTTTCTTTCCCAACAAACACAGATCCGATGTTTTCTTTCAATTTATTTATCATATGTACCATTCCTTTCATTATAAAAGAGCTAATATTTCTATATTTTAACAAATTATTCAGAAAATTTGTATGGTTTTTTAATTCAAAGAAATGGATATTTAATTATTAAATTACTCTTGCATATTTTGGAATATGATTATACAATATCGATATGCGATGTATCGTAAGTCGATATATCATAAGGCGATGTATCGGAGGTAGTTATAATGAATGGGAAGGCGCAAAAATATATTCCGTTAACTGAGGCGACATATTACATATTATTGTCACTCGTGAAGCCGTTGCATGGCTACGGAATTATGCAAATGGTAGAAGAGATGACAAATGGGGAAGTAAAGCTCGGCCCTGGTACTTTATATGGAAATACGACGAAATTACTAAAAGAGAAGTTAATTGTTGAAGTTGCCTCTACAGACAGAAAGAAGTGCTATGAGTTAACGCCGTTTGGGAGAGAAGTGCTGGAACTGGAGTACAATAGATTGCAGAGATCTGTAAGGAATGGAAATAGTATATTAGGGGAGTGAATGCATGCCCATCAACTTAAAAGTGTTAACTATCCCCAAAAGTAAAAAATGCCATCCTTTCTTTATATTCGTGATAGAATATAAAGAAATTGAATGTTTTTTCTTAATATTAG
>NZ_JBPWAP010000171.1:0-3706 GCF_051776705.1 Bacillus cereus group sp. BceL291
ATACGAAACGGATTAAGGCAAAATTAAAAATGAGCCCGGTACAATACCGGACTCACTTTTATCAAGCTGCCTAATGAAATAACCGTGTCTAACTTTTAGGGGTCACTTCATTTTTGGATGCTCTTCGTTATAACTATATATTATTTAATTTTCTTCATTTATTGGTACCATTTTTCCATGTTGAGAATCCGTACCTGTACCTTCTGTTCTTTCAACAGTTTTTGCATGTTTTCCAGGTTGTGATTCTGTACCTTCTTTTGTTTCTACCATTTTTCCTTCTTGAGAATCTGTACCTGTACCTTCTGTTCTTTCAACAGTTTTTACATCTCCTTTAGATGCTGGCACTGTATCTTTAGGTACATCAAAGTTTTTTGAGAAAGACGTTGTTCCATCTGCACTCATTGTAACCCATTGATTCGAACTATTTTCATTTGACTTTAAATTGTCCGTTTTCGCATCATCTGCACCTATTGCACCACCCGCTAATAATCCTGTACTTAAAAATGCTCCTGCTAATAATGTTTTAATCATTTTTCATTACCTCCTGTTTATTTGTAATATTCATCAAAAAAGTATCTAGAGTTAATGTTTTAGTCATTATCTTTATCTACTTGCTTTTTGATTACATTTAGCATAAGGCAAGAATCTATAGCTGATATGGACTGTATCTGGAGATTATGTAAAGAAAAATAGATGATCAATTGTATATCCTAATGGATGCTTAGACAAGATTAAAATTTTATATGAGTTTGATAGTTGAATTATCCTTTGTTTTTGAACGTAAGGTTTATGGCTGGGGCAAAACCTATTGAGGACCTAATCTTTTCTAATTTGAAAATAAACTTTTAAATTTGAACTACCCCCACTTTCACTTCGTTTAGAAGTGAGGGATTCCTAAGTAAAGAGTTCTATCGAACTCTAATTGATTAGGCTAACCCCGCAGTCCTTGCGGTTAGAAGCCTTATCGCTTCATTCTTTAGATTGATACTTGCGTTAATATCTCTATCATGATGTGTTTGACAAGAAGGACAGTCCCATTCACGTAGGTTGAGATTTTTAACGTCTTTATTTTGATACCCACAACAAGAACATAATTGGCTGGAAGCAAATGTTTTCGATACGACAATGACTTGTTTGCCATACCATTTTGCTTTGTATTCTAACATGGATCGAAATTGCGACCAAGATACCTCACTAATTGCTTTTGCTAACTTATGATTCTTTAACATATCCGATACTTGCAAATCCTCTATACCGATAATATCGTGGTTTTTGATGATTTCAGTTGAAATTTTGTCCAAGTAATCTTTTCTAGCATTGGATATGTATTCATGAATTCTAGCTACCTTTACTCGTTGTTTATTCCAGCGAGAAGATCCTTTCATTCTTCTAGAAAGCACACGCTGTGCTTTCGCCAACTTATCTTCTAATGATCGGAAAAACTTCGGATTTTCATAGTGGGTTCCATCTGACAAAATAGCGAAATCTTTTAGTCCTACATCTATTCCAATGTAAGAACTTGTTTTCGGAAGTTCTTGTACTTCTGTTTCAACTAATAGTGACACAAAATATCTACCAGAAGGGTTCCGTCTAACCGTAGCATTTACAATACGCCCCTCTACTTCGCGACTTTTGGCAAATCGAACAAGACCTAGTTTCGGCAACTTTATTTTGTTCCCTACAACGGCAATGTTTTCATTTGTTTGTTTTGTAGTATAAGATTGTACGTTGTTCTTCTTAGATTTAAAGCGCGGTGCGCTGTTTTGTTTTTTGAAAAAGCGTGTTTAAGCATCCGCAAGGTTGCGAACAGACGACTGAATCGCAATACTATCCACTTCTTTTAGCCAAACAAGCTCTTTCTTCATGGCAGGTAGTTTGGCAGAGCATGTACCATAGGTCAAGCCTTTTCCTGTCTCTTTGTATGCTTGATCCCATAAGGATAGGAAATAATTGAATACAAAGCGAGAACATCCAATCGTTTTGTTGATTAGAATTGCTTGTGCCTGATTTGGATAGATACGAAACTTATAGGCTTTATTCATGATTATTTGATTCACCTCCATTTCGGTATATGACTATTATACACCAAACGTACATTCGATAGGTAGTCGAGTAACACTTTCTGTATGTCGAACAATTAAGATGGCTTCCTGCCATTCCTTGTTCGAAGCCAATTCATCTCCCACCTACTCACTGGGCTGTGACCCTTCACGCTCCTTGAGGAAGGAGTCTTCTTGGCTAAAATAATAAATAAAAAAAAGAGGATCGCCCCATACTAGAGCAGATCCTCTCTTTCACTTCACATACACATAGGCTTCGTTTGCTGTTATATAATATGTTTTACCTTTACTATTGTGCACTCTATATTGTGGTGAATTATTTACAATTACCTTTGTATCAATAATGAATCCTAAACCCATATCTACAGTACCGGCAACATCTTTATCTTGCCAAGATGGAGAATCATAGAAACGTAAATTATTTAATTTTGAAATAACTCTTTTACCAATTACTGTAGCAGGTTCATTGCCTTGGCAACGAATATATGAAGAATCATAATAAATCCATTGGTTACCACCAAAATGTAACCAGTTCCCTAATTTATTCCATACTTTATAAGCCTCACCTTTTTGTAGCTTACGAATAACACTATTTTCTGTTGATGGTCCAGAGCGGAGATTTACATTGTATCCTTCAATATATGCAATACCATTCGACTCTACTGTACCAGATATTTCATTTGGTTTTTGTGGTTTGGTATCCACTGTAACCGTGCTCCCGTTATAAACCTTTAACACGTCTGCTCGGAACTTAGCCTCAGATACGCCATGACTACGAAGATAATCCAGTGGATCTTCATGGTCTGTCCCGCCTAATTTATAAGTAATATCCCTATGGGTCCATAATCCTTTAGAGGGATGAATATTTCGTTCTCGCAAGATTTCCCCAATTAATTCTATATATTTTTCATATGAACGCTTAAATTTTAATGGATCACTTGTCTCACACAATTCAACATGAACAAATCTAGCATTTGCTGCTGGACCTGCCCCCCATGCCTGATGTTTTATAGATGCAATTTGAATTTTTTCATTCCAATCCACTGCGTAGTGAACAAACGCTGAACGCCATGTGCGAGACTCATATTTTTGAATATTAATTGCTGGCGCCTCTGGGGTAGCTGTAGAATGTGCCACAACACCTTCATAAGCTCCAACACCATAACGGTATGGTTGTTTTGGTAAATCAGGAATAAATAGAATTCTATCAGCAAATACATTTGTTTCAATTGATAACACTAAAATAATAGCAACAACTATGGATAAAATATGCTTGTATTTCTTTTTCATTTTCTATCGGCATCCCTTTTTACAATTTTTGTATGGTCAAATAATCCACTAGCTGACAATCCGATAATCATTCCTTGAAATAAATTCATTTTAATATCTTGAGACAAAAATAAAACACCTAGCGTAATGCCAAGTGTTAAATTAAATAACGGAATATATTCTGTTTGCAGTCCAGTCGTTTTTGCAATTTGTGAAATTCCTACAACAACCCCAATCATTGCCGTAATTTCAATCATTACATACCTCCTCCTCGTATGATTAAGTTAGGTTTTTTAGGGACGGGATGTACCTATAAACCCAAGAGTATCTATTTTTATGAGATACTTAAATTTGTAGATAGAGTGTTGCCGACCACC
>NZ_JBPWAP010000172.1:0-3702 GCF_051776705.1 Bacillus cereus group sp. BceL291
CCGTTCAAATAACGTAGAACGATTTGTATTTTTTCATCAGCTGTAAATTTAGCCATAGAAAAACTGCACCTCCAATTGTTAGACTGTGTCTAACAATTGGGGTGCAGTTCATTACTACTAATCTTATTATGTTTTCTTTTATTTGTTATCTTATATGCTACAAGTGCAAAGATATAAGGAAATACAAAAAGAGTAGTGAACCTCTAACGAACATCAATTGTACTAATAAATAACAAATAATAAATAAACAAAGATTGATATCATAATTTTTTATCACTTGTATGACCTCTATTACCAAAATTGAGAAGTTCAAAAATTATTTTTAGGTTTTGTATAGATTACTATTCAAAAGTTAGAAGTATAATTTCATTTTTTTGTTTTATTACAGATAATACGATACAGGAAAGCCCATAGCGGACCCTAATCCGCCTTTAGGATCGATTTTCAGTTTTGGTTAAACCAAAACACCATAGAAAAGTCTAAGCCTTTAAAAAACTGATGTGTTCCTAAAAAGATGGCATATGAAGTTCGGTATCCAAATTCATGCAATCGGTAAAATGATATGTGTCATCAAGAACAAGACGCTGAAACATCTGAACTCGAATCTAATACTTATTGAACTATAAAAATATTTAATAGCATTTACATTAAATGTTTTATATTTTACCACCTACACATAAATTACACAGGTTAACTTCCCTAATATAAAATTACAGCTAATTTAAACTCATAAGAGATGTATTCGTGACAAAATTTAGCATATTCAAAAATACTATTCAATAATTATTTTTGAATAGTATTTTTTGGAGTTAAATGAATATAATTTGCAGAAATTTTTACAAATTGTTGACGTATGATTTTAAATGTTGTTATCGTATAATGGCAAACTAATGATAAAAATAATACGATAAACATCACTGGTTCTAAATTTTATCTATTATTTATTTTTGTTTACAAATATTTGTATTAGGATTACACCAGTTTTAAAAGGACGTGTAGATCATGAAAATTGGAGTAGTTAAAGAATTAAAAAAAGGGGAAGCTGGTGTAGGAATGACTCCTGAAAATATCAGAAAGTTAGTTGTGGATGGACATCAAGTTGTGGTACAGAAAGATGCTGGTTTAGGTTCTGGTTATTCGAATGCGGAATATATAAGTGCAGGAGCAAATCTAGTATCTCAAAGAGAGGCGCGAAAAGTAGATATGGTGGTAAAAGTTAAAGAGCCATTACCTGCAGAATATCACTACTTTAAAAAAGACCTTATAGTATGGAGATTTTTACATCTAGCGGCTTCAAAGGAATGTGTAGAAGCAATGCAAAGGGCTGGAACTGGGAAACGATTAGTGAGGACGGTGTTTTATCTCTATTAAAGCCTATGAGTACGATTGCTGATCGTCGCGCAGTCTTTATGGGTGCTTAGTATTTAGAAAACAAAATCAAAGAGAAGGTATTTTATTATCAGTTATTGAGGAAATGTCAGGGGGAAATGTAGTTATTTTAGGTGGAGGTAATGCATGTGATATGGCAATCGGAATTGGATGTAATGTCATTATTTTAGATGTAAATATAAAACAAATAGAATATTTAAAACAAAAATATATAAATGATCCAGTTGAGATTATCGAATTCAATACCTAAAATTTAGAAAATAAAATAAAGGATGAAGATTTATTTCGACAATATTAATACCAGGATCTAAGCCTCCAAAAATTGTGAAAGAGTATATGGTGCAATTAATGAAACCAGGTAGTGTGATTGTAGATATTGCAATTAATCAAGGGGGAACAATAGAAACAGTCGATCACTATACAACACATAACACTCCTATATTTGTTAAATACGATATAATTCATTATGCTGTGCCAAATATGCCTGGTGCTACGCCGCGCACTTCGACCATGGCGTTAGCGAATGGAAATGCTTAAACATTTATTGGTAATTGCTAAAGACGGATTGGAAAATGCATTGAATCATACGCCATCATTAGCATCTGGTATAAACATTTATAAAGGCATCATCACGTATGAAAATTTAGACACAACATTATAGATTATAAACCTTTGAAAGAAGTGCTAATATGATTATTCAAGACTAGCCACTGATATAAAAAGAGCTCACAAGAAAGTGTTTAGGAATGTACGCAAAACGCCTCTTGTTAAATCGTTTTATTTAACAAGTAAAACAGGTGGAGAAATTTATTTAAAACTAGAAATAATGCAATTAACTGGATCTTTTAAATTTCGTGGCGCGTTTAATAAAATTTTGAATTTAACCGCTGAACAAAAAACACGTGGGGTTATTGCTTATTCAGCGGGCAATCATGCACAAGGCGTAGCATTATCTTCTCATTTACTAGGGTTTAAAAGTAAATTTGTAATGCCAACTTCAGCACCACAAGCTAAGGTTGATGCAACTAGAGGATATGGTTCTAAAGTTGTATTATATGGCGAAACTTTTGATGATGCTAAGGCTAAATGTGAGGAAAACATACAAGAAACAGATGAAACTTATTTACACCCATATGATGATGTAGAGGTAATGACTGGTCAAGGAACTATTTGTTTAGATATTTTGGATGAAATGTGGGACGTAGATACTGTAATTGACCCCATTGATGGTGGAGGTATTATTTCAATGATTGCAGTTGCACTGAAATCATTTAATCCGTCAATTAATATTATTGGTTTCCAGGCTAATAATGTCCATGGGATGAAAGCTTCATTTGATACTGAAAAAATCTTATCTCAATATGAAGCACCTGCAATTGCAGATGAATGTGCGGTTAAAATACCTGGAAACTTAATCTTTGAAATTGTTAAAGAATTAGTGAATGATATTGTTACAATATCAAAAGATGAACTAGAGGTAGCAATGAAAGATTTATTACAACGTGATAAAGCTGTAGTAGAAGGCGCTGGAGTTAGCTATAGCAGCTCTACTTTCAGGAAAAGTTCAACATTATACAATAGGTAAAAAGGTAGTGGCAGTTATATCAGGTGGAAATGTGGACTTGAAACGTATTTCAAGTCCACATGTCTTTGTAGCTAATGAAGTAAAATAAAGGTTTATTTAACCTATAATATAGATTGATTTTATGAAAGAAGAGCTAGGAATAATATCTTAGCTCTTCTTTCGCAAAAGGAAGCATACATAGTGGCCAACTTATTTAAAAAATTTGATGCATAATAATTAGAGGGTAAAAGTTAAATTTTAAAATAAACGCTAGGGCCAATTAGTCATACAGGGTTAGGGATTGACACGATGATTGGTAAAGGAGTTCTCTTATTAACTGGATAAATGACAGCAAGATTTGTTGATCCATTAGTTATTTTTTTCATTCATGATTACAGCAAATGTTTGTGGATTTGTAGTATTATGTTATGCAGAAGTTATGTCTACATTTCCGGTATTGGGTATTGTGTACACATATACCTATGCAACAATTGATGCATAGGTAGCCCCTTCATTTATAAAAAGCATAGATATCTTCATCAATAGGTGAAAATATCTATGCTTTTTTATTTCAAGACAGAGATATACTGTACTCATAAATATAGAAATATGTATTTAAGAAAGATTGAAAGCGTATTAAATAATCTGATAGGAGATGTAGCTATATGACAGTATTCAATGTTAAAGAAATTAATAAAATACCTTTTGAAAGTAATATCATTCCAAAAGGAAACCGTAACCGTCCTGCA
>NZ_JBPWAP010000173.1:0-3586 GCF_051776705.1 Bacillus cereus group sp. BceL291
TTGAATCGAAAGATTCATAAAAAACGTCATCCTTTCTAGTTAGCTTTTTAGAAAGAATAACGTTTTTTTACACTTGGGGGTAGTCTAGATTCTTAAGTTGATGGGCATGGGTTTGGCCCCCAAAATATTTTAATACACTCACTAAGAACGAGCATTCCTCCAAGCGTAACGAGCAGCTGTCGAACATGATTTCCATATACCGGTCTAATAAGAAACCTTTCTAAAATAAATCCTAGGAACATTCCCATGGCTACTGCTCCAACTAAAGCTAATATATAACTTCCTGTCATATTAAATAACCAAACACCTGTAAATGCTCCCCATGCAAATAAACCACCGTGTGCAAAGTTTAAAACGCTCATTAGACCGAAAATAAGTGAAAGACCTGATGCTAACAAAAAAATGAGCATCCCTGTTGAAATCCCATTTACAAATAAATTGATTAACACATCCATCCTTTTCACCTCGGATTCATGTTAAGAGATTCCTAAATATTTATGACACATTTCCTTATCCTTTTTTAATTCATTCATAAAACCGTTATGAACAATTCGTCCGTTATCCATAATGTAAAAATAATCACCAATTTGACTAGCCATCATAAAATTTTGCTCAACAAGTAAAACTGTTGTTTTCTCTTTCATCTTCAAAATAGCTACCATTAATTTCTCCACCATTATCGGGGATAGCCCTTTGCTCGGCTCATCAATAAGTAATAATCCATCACTATTAATAAACGCTCTTGAAATAGCCAACATTTGCTTTTGCCCTCCGCTCAAGAGCCCACTTTTCTTATTCCAAAACTGCTTTAAATCCGGAAATAGTTCCAGCATCCACTCTATTTTCCCTTCTACTTCCTCACCTTTTCCCCTAGCAAGAGCGAATGTTTCTTCTACTGTCAAATCATGAAAAATACCTTGATTTTCTGGTACATACCCTATTCCTTTCCTTGAAATTAAATGTGTAGGTAATCCACTTACTTTTGCACTATCATAATAAATTTCACCATCTGCAATGCGGTGAAATCCCATAACTGAACGTAATGTCGTTGTTTTCCCTGCCCCGTTTCTACCAAACAGTACAGTAATCGTCCCTTTCTCAACAGCAAGAGATACTCCTTGCAAAATATGAAACTGATCTAAATACGTTTCTATATTATTCACTTGTAATAGTGCCACTATATAATCCCCCTAAATAAGCACTTTGTACACGCTCATCTTTCATAATTTCTTCTGGCAATCCTTCAGCCAATAACTCTCCATGAAATAAAACGATAAGATGATCTGACAAACCTAGTATCATATCCATTTTGTGTTCGATAAGTACAATTGTGCTCTCTGGATGTTTCTTAATATTTTCAATCACTTGTAATATAGCAGGGACTTCCTCAACCGAAATACCTGCCGTCGGCTCATCAAGTAATAACACATCCGTTTTTAAAGCTAATAACATCGCAAGTTCTAGCTTTCTTTTCTCTCCATGTGCCAAATCTTTCGCTAATATGTTCTCTTTCTCGTGAAGTAATACTGTTTTTAAGAAACGTCTCGCCTCTCCAACTTGTTGCTTTAATTTTGCTGAACTCGGGAAAAAACTATAGTAATCTTGTACGAATGATTGAACACTTAAACGGACATTTTCAAGTACCGTTAATTCTGGGAATATGTTTGTAAGCTGAAAAGAGCGACCGATTCCTAAGCGTGTTCGATCTGAAATCGATAGTTTTGTAATATCTTGCCCTTTAAAATACACTTCACCTGTTGTAGGTGAAATCTGTCCACTTAGTAAATTAAATAATGTTGTCTTCCCCGCACCATTTGGCCCGATAATAGAAATGAGCTTTCCTTTTTGGACAGTTAAATTTACATCTTTAATAACTTGATGTTCACCAAAAGATACACTAAGATTTTTCGTCTCTAGCAAATGTGTCACGAAATCCCTCCCTTTAAAGCCGTGAGTATGAAGGAAATATGTATAAAGAGGGTCCACCCTCTTTATACAAAAACAACAGAAAATTCAGTCTATTTATTTTGAACTGGTGGTTCTGTTTCTTTCATCGTTAATTCTCGCTCTAACACTGGCACCGGATAATCAACACCATCTTGCTTTTTCAATGTGATAGAATACAGCGTCTGCATCGCTTGGTGGTCCTTCTCTCTAAACTTCATCTTTCCTTTCGGTGTATCAAATTCCATTCCTTCCATTTTCTTAATCAATGTATCTACATCTGTATCACCTTTTGTTTTCTTTAAGGCTTCTACAATAGAAATTGCTGCTGACATTCCTCCCGCTGTAAACAAATCTGGCACTACACCATTAAAACGTTTTTTATGCTCTTCAACTAGCCAATCATTCACTTTATTTTTTGGAAGTGTGTGATAATATACAGAAAAACCTTGCATACCTACTAATGCATCCATTGTTTTTAATGCTGGTATATCTGGCGCACCTGTAGAAATTTTAATACCTTGCGCTTCCACATTCATATCTTTCAATTGTTTCCAAGGTGAATTTGCCCCTGCCCAAACGATAAATAAATAATCTGGTTTTGAACTAATGATATTTTGAATATTCGCTGTAAAATCTGTTGAATTTGTATCCGCGTATTGCTCATTCACAATGCTCGCACCTAATTTTTTCGCACCCGCTTTAAATGTAGCAATCCCTTCACGACCAAAAGCGTTATCTGGGGCAAATGTCGCAATCTTTACACCTTTTTTCGCAATTGCCGCTGCTCCTGCAATCGCATCTTGTGAGGAACTTCTTCCAGTTCTAAAAATATATTTATTCCAGTTCTTCCCGGTAATACTATCCGCAACTGCCGGTTCTACAACCATAATCTTTTCATATTCCCCGGCCAGTGGTAAAACCGCTAACGTATCACTTGAACTAGACGATCCAACTAAAAAATCAACTTTCTCTTCTTCTAATAACTTCGTAGCTTTTTTAACTGCTACATCAGCTTTCGTTTCTGTATCTTCTACAACAAACTTAATCTTTTTCCCATCTACTTTCCCAGTTCCACCAGTTGCATAGTCTAACCCTAATTCAAATCCGTTCACTGTTTGTTTTCCATACGATTCTAGCGGTCCTGTTAAAGAAGCAAGAACTCCTACCTTAATCGTTTTTTCATCCTCTGTACTTGTTTTCTTTCCTGAACAAGCTGCCGTTATTAATAACGAACCTAAAACACAACCAGTAAACATTGTCTTTAGCCACTTACGTTTTTTCTTCGACATTGTGATCCTCCCCATACTTTACTTTCTGATAGAATCAAACACGCCAAAATCCCCTGTCCGTAATCATGACTAACTAATTCGATAGATAATGGAAAACTCTTGTAGTACCCTCTACATTCGGCACAAATATATAATCACCTTCCTATGTAATGGAAACGGACATACAATCAATATATATTCTGCAATCCAATTGAAAATACTGTTTCATTTCAGTAATGATCATACAAAAAGACTAACTTATTTTGAAGTGCACCCCAATTGTTAGACACATAATTAACAATTGGAGGTGCATTTTTTATGGCTAAATTTTCTTCAAAAGATAAAATACAAGCAGTAAAACGATATCTAGA
>NZ_JBPWAP010000174.1:0-3551 GCF_051776705.1 Bacillus cereus group sp. BceL291
ATCAACCAAATTGTTGATACACCTTTAAATTACGTTGTTAAACAACATACGTCGTCGTGTATTAATACTATATAATTAATAACAATCATTCATTCAGTATTACATATTAGTGAGGGCTTTTATATTTTATAAGAATCTCCATAAAAATGTTATAATTACACCATTACATTCATAAAAAGATTAGACTATTTATAGAGATGAGGATGCTAATAATGTATTCACAAGACAATTTTTATAAAAATTTAATTGAAGAAAAAAGAGTAGTAAATATTTTTCTAATCAACGGAGTTAGAATACCTGGAATCATTATTGCAGTGGATAAATTTTCAGTGTTGATCTCCAGCAATGGAAAACAACAATTCCTTTATAAGCAAGCCATTTCAACAGTTGCTGTATAGACTATCACGTACCCCAGTATTTCATTATTAATTTACTACATTTCAAAATTTATTTAGATTATATTAATATATGAATCAACAAAAAAGGAATCCTTAGTAAAAGGATTCACCTCAGAAAGAGATATAGCTAGATATACATAAATAAAAAGAATTAACTATATTATAATATAAAAACGAACAAAATATATTGAGAAACATAAAATCAGATTGAATATTCTCGCTATTGTACGTAAAATGAATATAAGACAAGTAACAACAGCTCTCTAACCCTTCTAAAAGAATCCTTTATAACCTGGGGATTCTTTTACTTTAGACAAATGATTCTTATTATAACGTTTGCAAAAGAACCCTCTTCTTACCCAACCACTCAACAAATATAAGTCGGGATTCAGTTTTATGAATATTTTCTTGATGTAAGCAACAGGTAATAATCTTCAATATTTGTTGGGTGTTATCATCAGAGAATAAATATCCTAAAAAAATAAAAAGATGTTCTATTAATATTATAAGAAGATTCGCTGCTAAATATGCATTTTTTCATTGTATCCTTTATAATCTGAGCTTGTTAATACTAAAGAATCAAGTATAGATTTATAGCCATGAATTCTTCTATTTATACATATAATATTCTTTATATCGTTCGAAATTCGTTTTTTTTGTTTGTGTAGATGTTATGGGTGATTTTAATGATTTAGATGCTGCTACCTGCTTTGGTATTTGTAATGCGCCCCGTTTCTTAAGTTCTCTATACAAACTACTCACATTGCACCTCAGTTTTTTTGCAATAGCTGGATATTCCTCTCCTTGATTAAATAATTGTACTGCTTTTTTACATTTTGTGTCCCATTTTTCTTCTGTCGTTTGAAATTTTTGAGTTCGTTTTTTAACTCTATTTTTTTCTAATTTAAAACTCTCTCGTTCTATTTTACATCGCTTGGCAGAATACTGTTCTACGTCTGCCCTACGCCCAAAATGCTCCTCCTGTAAACGTATCATTTGTACTTTTTTCGCAATTTCTCTCAAGTTACAGTCACCTCATTTCGTTTGATAAATTCTATCAGTACTTGATCCCAATCTGTATCCCCAGTCACCGTTTATAAGTAGGCTATAAATGCTCACATTACCTTATGATAGCTTTAAATCTACTATTTACGGAAAATTATAATCAGTTCTATTTTTACATAATTGTAAACCATAGTAAATTGATAATATTGACACAGAATATTCTAAACTTTAATTCTCACTATACAAATATATAAACTAAATATTCTCTTCGCTTGAAAAATGGAGAAATTGTCCTAAATCTAAGTTGATAGATGTATACACCTATCTTTATTACAAATACTTAAATACTTTATCTATTGTAGCTAAGGCACAATAAAAAAGAATGCAGACATGTAATCTGTACCCTTTGTAAAGGACATTTTGAAAAAAGTTAGGCAACATCAAGAAGATGATTTCTGTATCCTGGTCTTACCCCTGTCAAGTAGACAGTAATAGATTAGGTGTCTTTTCATTAAGCAGCCTTAGTTCCAAATTCAATAGGACTAAGGTTGTTTAATCTTTTTTGAAATCTTTTGTTATTGTAATAGCCCATATATCTTTTAGTAGCCTTAAAAACTTCTGCTTTTTCATGAAACGTATGTCTATAAAAGCATTCTGCCTTAAAATGACTAAAAAAACTCTCTATACATGCATTATCGTAACAATTTCCCCTCCTAGACATACTCACAGTTATTTTGTGCTTTTTAAGTAATTGGTTATATTTTTTTGACGTATACTGATAACCTCGGTCGCTATGTAATACTGTTTCGTGGACTTTTCTTTTTCTTAAGGCTTTATTGACTGTGTCTGTAACTAATTTTAAATTGTTGTATTCGCTCATTTGGTAGGCCACAACTTCGTTATTGTAAAGGTCTAGTATCACGGAAAGATATATGCGCTTATTGTTAAAGGTAAGATAGGTTATATCTGTAACCCATTTTTCATTTGGTCTTGTAGTTGAAAACTCTCTGTTTAACAGATTTTCCGACACGACGCATTGTTCTTTTAAACCAAAATGCCTCCACTTTTTCTTTCGAATCTTAGCTTGTATCCCCATTTTCCTCATTAAACGATATACTCTTTTGTGATTTATCTGTAAACCATAATACTTTTTGAGCCATATACAAATTCTTCGGTAACCATAGCTTCCATTTATATCTGGATCTCGTTCGCATTCTACTATTTTAGACATGATAAATTGATCCTCTTTCATCTTTTCAGAGGGATCGTTGATTCTTTTTTCCCACTTATAATATCCACTTCTTGAAACACCTGCAATTTCACAAAGCAATACAATTGAAAAGTTCTGTTTTAAGGTATGAATGACTTCGTATTCTACTGATTTACTTTTGTTGACCTCATCTCCTTTTTCGTAGCTAATAGCTTTTTTAAGTATTCGTTTTCCGCTTCTAATCGTTGTATTCTAGCGTCTTGACTGACTTCATTTGTTTGTTTAGATCTTCCACGTTTTTCTTGTAGGCCCAGAATCCCCTCATTTTCATATTTTTTAATCCATCTATCTATAACTGAATATGTAACTCCCAATTCCTTTCCAAGTAAATTGCTTCCAATTCCTCTATGTGAGTACAATTCAATAGCTTTCATTTTAAAATCAATTGAAAAAGTTCTTCTAATTTTCCCCATAAAAAATCCCCTCCATAATAAACAGTAAAGTAACTTTCTTTCAACTGTCTACTATAAGGGGATCATATCATCCAACAGGAGTCATCTTTTTTAAATTCCATTGATATCTATAATGATTATAATACGTCATATACTCTTGTTTCAATTCATTAAAGGACGCGCAAGGTTTTATATGAGCTTCATCTTTCAGATGACCAAAAAACGATTCTTGTGGGGCGTTATCCCAACAGTTTCCTCTTCTTGACATGGATTGTCCAAGATTTAGCTTTTTGACTAGCTTTTGATAGGTAGGGCTTGTGTAGTGGGATCCTTGATCCGAATGAATATAAGCACCTTCAGTCAATTGAATCCGCTGATTCCTTTTTAGTTTATGGAGAGTTGTCGTTACGAGCTCTAATGTCATCTGTTCTGAAACATGGTAAGCTAAAATTTCATTAGTTGAGCCGTCTAAAATTGTAGATAAAT
>NZ_JBPWAP010000175.1:0-3502 GCF_051776705.1 Bacillus cereus group sp. BceL291
AAGTTAGTTTGTCTAGCATCTAAAATAAAAATTGACGTTTCACGTTGTTTGTTTCGTTCAGTTTTCAAAGAACTACTTGGTCGCTCATTTGCGACTTCCTTATGTTAACATCTTCGTTAGTTAATGTCAACTAAGTTTTTCATTTCGTTTGTCGCTTGCGACGTTAATGTCATCGGCGACTTGTTCTATATTACACCCCTGTAGATCAATCGTCAATACCTTTTATATTTTTTATTTTATAAATCATAAAAGCTTTGCCCTCTCTTAATTTCTAACACATCCTTAGAACTTCTTAAACTTATGTATTCAGATTAACAATCTGCAGCTTACACTCTCTAACTTAATACTAATACTTTTCTAAAGAATGAATGTGAGACCCGGTAAATATATATTAAGGATAGTATTTTTTCTTTTAGTACGTACTCCCTCCTACTCATCTCTAGGGGGATTATAAATAAAACACTTCTCTTCTTTACCTTTAAAAAAAGGAAAGAAATCTAATACACTTAGGAGGCGTTATGAAATGCATGTTAATAAAAAGATAATTTATGTATCCCATGATGCCCATTTCCACGGAGCACAGCTACTTTCTTTACATACTATTAAAGCTCTTAAAGAAAACTTTGATTACTCTGTTGCAATTATTTCTATTGGATCCGGTATTTTAATTCCCGATTTTCAAAAGTACGGTCCTGTTTATTGTCTCGAGCAAGGTTATCAAACAGAAGAAAAGGTCGAATTATTAATAAAGGATTTATTATCACAGAATTTTACCCTCGCCATATGTAGCACTGTCATAAGTGGCGATATCGTCGCATTACTAGCTAGACACAATATAAAAGTTGTTTCATTAATACATGAATTACCGCATTTAATACAACAGTACTCTGCTGAAGGGAAAGCTAAAAACATCGCTGAATTTGCTTACAAAGTTGTCTTCCCTTCACAATACGTATATGAAAAATTTCGTACAATCACTGAATTGGATCCTCAAAAATGTCACATTCTCCCTCAAGGTTTGTTTAACCACAATCCTTATAAGAACAATATTGCAAAAGCTAGAAATGAGTTACGTAAGAAGCTTAACCTGCCTCTAGATAGCAAAATCATCTTGGGTGTAGGCTTCGCAGATTATCGAAAAGGAATAGATCTATTCTCACTTATCTCTTACTCAGTAAGAAAGACTCACAAGGATATTCATTTCATTTGGGTAGGGAGAACAGACGTTCAATTCCTGAATACACTGCCCCCTAAATATAAAGCACATTTCACATTAGTCGATCCTACTCCCGATATCGGATTATATAACGCTGGGGCTGACTTATACTTATTAACTTCAAGGGAAGATCCTTTTCCAAATGTTGTTTTAGAAGCATTAGATGCAAAACTTCCTGTTATAGGGTTTAAAAATGCTGGAGGTTTTGAAGATGTTGTTACAGAAAAAACTGGTGCCTTAGTAGACTTTTTAAATTTACCCAAAATGCTAGAAAAAATATATGAATTTATTCATGATGAGGGATTACGATTACAAAAGGGAAGCTTTGGCCAAGAACTTATCGAAAAAAACTTCAATTTTCTTAATTACATTTATCAATTACTAGATCTTCTCGAACATAATTACAAAAAGATAAGTGTAATCATACCGAACTATAATTATGAAAAATACTTACCTGATCGAATCGAATCAATATTAAACCAAACCTACCCTCTTTACGAACTAATTTTCTTAGACGATGCCTCCACTGATCATAGCGTATCAACTTTTAAAAAGCTGCTCTCAAAAGAAAATAAGACCCACCTGAAGGTTCAACAGATTATTAATGATAAAAACTCTGGTTCTGTATTTAAACAATGGATAAAAGGAGTCTCTGCAGCAACTGGTGATTATATTTGGATCGCAGAGGCCGATGACTTATGCGATAAGACATTTTTACAAGAGGTGATACAGGGGTTTTATATAAATAACAATATTACCTTAAGTTACACACAATCAAAACAAATAGATGAACAAGGAAATGTATTGGCTAATCATTATTTAAATTACACAAATGATATCGATAAAGAAAAATGGAAAGCCCCCTATTTTCGAAAAGGGGTCGAAGAAATACAAGATACGTTACTTATCAAAAATACTATACCTAATGTTTCAAGTGTAGTTTTTAAAAATATAGATATGAAGAAAACAGAAAAACAGTTAGAGAAGTTCAAAATAGCTGGTGACTGGTTCTTCTATGTTTCTCTTCTTACAGAGGGAGATATTTACTTCAATCCAGCCCCCTTAAACTATCATAGACGACATTTAAATAGCGTAACGAGAACAGAAGATTCATACTCCCATTACAATGAAGTTGTGCAAATGCAAAATTTCATTAAAGAAAGATTTACTATCGACGGCATTTCTAAAATGAAAATGTATACATATAGAAAGTATCTTAAAGCATACTTGAAAATTTAAACATGTGCTTTCTATGCCATCAATATCTCTTGTAAGTTGCTACTATTACTCAAGGGAGGAATACTCTTTGAAAGACTTTATAGAGGAACATAAAGATTTAATTTCTCAAATCGCACACAGTTATAATGTAAATGCAAGCATCCATCCTGAGGATCATATCTTTCAGTTCATTGTCACTAATCCCGTCTTCCCATCAAAAAAAGAAGCGATAGATTACTACTTTAAAGATGGGCAAAACTCAGCACAAATACTCTTAAACTTAATTACTTCCCTTTATCCTCCTACAGCCAATCCAATTCAATTGTTAGAATTTGCATCCGGATACGGCTGCGTAACACGTCATTTATTAAATCTACAAACGAATTTGAGTATAACCACTTGCGATATACACGAAGAGGCCATTTCCTTTATTGAAAACAAATTAAATACTTCTTCTATATTATCTCATCCTGAGCCTGAACAGTTAAAATTGGACTCCTCTACGTACGATATCGTTTTTTGTCTATCCTTTTTCTCTCATATGCCTGATACAACTTGGTTTCGTTGGCTGCAAACATTGTATAACGCTGTTTCACCTGGTGGTTTATTCATTTTCACAACCCATGGCTATCAAAGCAAAAAATACTTTGGGTTTCCAAATTTAAATGAAAAGGGCTATTGGTTTCTCTCCTCTAGTGAACAATTCGATTTAGATGTGAATCAATACGGACAAACGATAGTTAGTCCCTCTTACGTGTGTGACAAAATTAAATCATTACCCCATAACCCAATTATCAAAAAGTATACTGAAGGATTTTGGTGGGAACATCAAGACCTTTGGGTTATAGAAAAAGAAATAAAATAATAACCCACGCTCTGCTTATATACAAGTAGAGCGTGGGTTATTATTTTTTACTACATAAGAACTCTTCAATCCATAGCTTATTTAATCTAATCTATAAATGCTAACTTAAATATGTACATTAACGCTTGAATAAATATGTACATTTTCAATTGGATTCTCCATACTGACTCTGAGGTGGTTAGTATGTATATTAAGCTAGATAT
>NZ_JBPWAP010000176.1:0-3313 GCF_051776705.1 Bacillus cereus group sp. BceL291
TCGGCAACACTCTATCTACAAATTTAAGTATCTCATAAAAATAGATACTCTTGGGTTTATAGGTACATCCCGTCCCTAAAAAACCTAACTTAATCATACGAGGAGGTGGTAAACAAACTGTAGTCATTCAAACCGGAATGAGTTGCTCATTTTATGATTGGCTTCCTATTATAAAAAAGCTTTCACAGCACTTTACAGTCGTTTCATACCATCGCCCAGGTTACGGGAAAAGTGAGCTAGGAAATCAACCACGTACAATAAGGCAAGTTACAAAAGAGCTGCATATGTTACTAAACAAACTAGCTATTCAAGAGCCATTTATTCTAATCGGTCATTCCTATGGAGGATTATGTGCACAACATTTTGCGATGTTACATGAAGATAAGCTGCAAGCACTTATTTTAGTTGATTCTACTTCGATGAACTTACACCGTTTAGATGAACTTCATTTACCAATTTCTGATCAAACTGACTCGGATGATATGTGGCTTGAAAAATATAATACATACTCCAAAATGGATGTAGACACACTTTATAATGAACTAAAATCTATTCTCACCGATCAATCAAAACAGCAAATTGGATTCTCTACCTCGCCTTCATTATATAAAGCGACAGCTTCTGAACTATCGGAGTGGAAAAACTGTGCTCTCTCACTAAAAGAGCTATGTAAAACATTAGAAATACCATTAATCGTTATCGGTAGAGATCCTCAATATTCTATTACTCAATTGACTAATGGTGGCATGCCAAAAGAGGAAGCAACACAACTTGAAGCAATGTGGCAAGAACTGATCCATGAACAATTACAACTCTCAATACATAGCCAATATATACTTGCCGAACATGCTGGTCACGGAATCGAAATTGATCGGCCTGATATTATTATTGGGGCTGTTCAATCTCTATAAATAAAAAAAGGAAGCAACTAAAGTTGCTTCCTTACTTATCTATTCATAATCTTCTTCATCATCGATTTCTTCGTAATAAGCATTCCCATTACTTACATAAATAGGGCCATTCGCAACATCAATACGTAATACCCATGCCCATGGCACAGCTAAACGCTTATGTATTGCTCGCCAAAAGCTCATTGATTTTCTTTCGTACTCCTGGAACTCCTGAAGTAACTCTTTATAGGAGGAACCGTCTAACTGAATATTTGCTTCTAGCAAACGAGAATGGGCATAGTACTGCAGCTCTAGTTCAGCAGCAATTTCCATTTCTTCTTCTGTTGCCATACCAATAATTGTTCCATCTGCTGGTGCAATTTCATATACGTTGTGAACTTCAATAAGCCCTTCTTTCTCTTTCTCAAACATGTAAACAGCCTCCTTTAACATATAATTTTTATGTTACAAAGTCATACTTCTACAATAACTTCTCTCTTTCCTCTTTTTTTAATAAACTTTTACAAAATATTTAACCGATGACCTGTTTTCTCTATTCTTTCAGCAGAAATGAAACGATTTTTATCAAAATTTAATTTATACACATCAGGCATATGAAGTGTTTTCCAAAACTCCAAATCATATTTCGAATTAAAATAATTCATTAGTAATACCATAATATTTCCATGCGTACCTATTACAATATTCTTACCTTCATATTTTTTTAATATATTTTGTATACATATTACAGCGCGCTTTTGTGCTACAGTATTCGATTCTCCGCCTTCGTATGCAAAACTCCAATCTTTCCACACATTCTGCATAGCATCATTAAAATTTGATACTGGCTCTGTGCTCAATAATCTTTCACGCAAATCTTCTTCAGTTTGTATTGATAATTTATATGTATTCGCAATTCCTTGTACAGTTTGGATTGCTCTTTTGTAAGGACTAGAAATAACAACATCAATATGTTTATCTTTTAATAAATGCGTTACATTTTCTGCATCACAGTGCCCTTTTTCAGATAAAGATCGTTCCCGTTCTTCTTTTGTATATGTAGAATGGGCATGGCGAACGAAATATATTGTTGTCATTTTTTAACCTCCAATCTTATTTTCCATCTATATTCAATAATAAGATTGGAAAATCCTGTATTACAAAAGAGCACTTTTCATAAGTGCCCCTTTGTTTACATAATAAAATTATTTCATTATAATTTATTTCTGAATTTCTCACTTATGACAATATCTCGAATAAAGTAATCCATATTACTTAGAAGTTTTTCAAATGCTTTTTCACTCAAATTGTTCATCATAAAGACAATCTCAATCTTATTCCCTTTTTTATCAGTACCATAGAAACTATTTGTTAATACAAATGCCGTAGAACCACCTTTCTGTCCAGCAAATTCGAATATACCCTCTCCTACGGTTCCTTTAAATATATTCTCAACCTCACCTTGCATTTGTGGTGTAAAATAATTTCTGCTATTTATCTTTTCCAATAAACTCATGTAATCCTTAGCATTTGCACCTATAAACCGATCTGACCAAATACGCTGAAAATCCATATCGGCTTTTAACGATATCTCGCGTTTTGTCCATTCTTTCTCGTCTTTCATCCATTCATGTATTTGCCATACATGCTTAACATATTCATCATTAGACATATTACGTAGCTTGTCCAATGCTTTATTTTGAGGAATATGCAGTTCTTTTTCAACATAGCCCCTCATATATAATGCCCCTGTATACGTTGGATAAAATTCATCGTGACTATTTAAGCCTAACTCTTTCAAACTTTCATTTATCCGCGCTGCTCCAAGCTTGTCCAATAAATATGATGCATTCGCATTCGAACTATAATGGATCATTCCTTTCACTACTTCTTCTAAAGAAGTTTGACCGCCCTTCACTAACTCTTTACCTTTTACATCATCTAGCCATGCAGGGTGTGCACCACCATCAGTATTTTTCACATAGTATTTTTCTAATTCTTTCAATGAAATTTTCTCGTCTTTTCTTATTTTTCCTTCAGCTACTTGCTTAGCATATTCAATTGCTATAACGATTTTCGACATACTTGCTAGCGGTAATTTTTCTTTTTCATTTATTGATGTCAATGTTTCACCATTTCTTTTAACAATTAAAGAAGTTGTTTTATCATCCTTATGTTCTTTTATGTAATTTAGCACATAATTAGAGTCTTCTTTGGAATTGACATATTCCTTCACTGAAAAGAAAGCTATACAGCCTACTATAGTAATTCCAGCTATAATTCCAACAACTTTTAATCCCCTCATGATACTCCCCCATGCCCATCAACTTAAGAATTTGCACTACCCCCAAGTGTCAAAAAACGTTATTCTTTCTAAAAAGCTAGCTAGAAAGGATGACATTTTTTATGAATCTTTCAATTCA
>NZ_JBPWAP010000177.1:0-3300 GCF_051776705.1 Bacillus cereus group sp. BceL291
AAAGTTGGTCAATTGAATTAGATGGAGCGCCGTATGAGGTGAAAGTCTCACGTACGGTGTGAAGTGGGGGAAAAGGTGGAGATGATGTCAAAACCTTACCTATCACTATTTGGACGAGCTTACCTTCGTTGGTT
This sequence comes from Bacillus cereus group sp. BceL291, assembly GCF_051776705.1. Classification (NCBI taxonomy): domain Bacteria; kingdom Bacillati; phylum Bacillota; class Bacilli; order Caryophanales; family Bacillaceae; genus Bacillus; species Bacillus cereus group sp. BceL291. Next base: position 135 of record NZ_JBPWAP010000177.1, read on the forward strand.
AGCATCTAATAATAAACAGCATTCATTACCGGTGGCAGATCTGTATTCTAAAACGGTTGTTGCGCCATCACTTGGAAATACGACTGGTGCTATGGTGAAATATAGTCAACCTATTGCCGTTGCCTATAATGGTGGTTACCGATATAAAAATGGAGGGAATTTCTTCTACTCTGAAATTGTTAAGCAATATGTAGATTTTGATGGAGGGAATGGTGGCGGTGATAATAAGCCATTACAACCAAAAGGACTAGGAATTGCAACGTCTAAATACCCAGAAGGATCGGGTATCAATTTATATAGTGGCCCTGGAAAAGATGCTTGGTTCACGGGTAATGTTATTAATACAAAAATGCCATATTTAATTATAGATGCTGCTTGGTATGGTGGGAATGAAAATATGCTTTGCTTAGGTTGGGAAGCATGGGCGAAAGAAGAACACTTTGAAGTAGAGTGGTTCCATGCTTATTCAAAATATCCAGCAGGTTATGGTATTAACACATATGATGGTCCAAATGGAAATTATAAAGGAAATGTAGATGGATCTTATCCATATGGCGTTTTTGCGAGAAAAGATGGTTATATCGATATTGGACAAAATACATGGGTAAAAGAAGAACATTTTAATGTAAGGTAATAACAAAGGATCTCTTTTTCTTTGATTATAAATATTAAATTTAAACATTAAGAAAATATGTTATAAAAGGTACTTTTTTAAGTGCCTTTTTATATTACTTATAAATAGAAAGGAAGGTTATTATGGCAAAATTTATTTATCCAACAGATACAACGAGAGTAACAAGTGGTTTTAGGGGGAGCAGACCAGATCATCATGGGATAGACCTTGCTGAATCGGGCTATCATCCAATTTATGCAGCGGCTAGCGGACGAGTTAGTCGTTCTTATGTTTCATCCAGTTATGGTGAATGTATTATGATTGTGCACACTATTGATGGAATTACATGGGAAACGGTATATGCCCATATGCGTAGTGGTTCTCGAACAGTAAAAGAAGGTGATTATGTTACACAAGGACAAACTATTGGGATTATGGGGAACACAGGTGATTCTAGTGGTCAACACTTGCATTTTGAATTGCATAAAGGGTCTTGGAACGTTAATAAGAGTAATGCTGTGAATCCATTAGATTACTTAGGAAAAGGGGACGGTGGTGGTACAACTGATCCTTCTAATAAACCACTACAACCAAAAGGACTAGGAATTGCAACGTCTAAATACCCAGAAGGATCAGGTATCAATTTATATAGTGGCCCTGGAAAAGATGCTTGGTTCACGGGTAATGTTATTAATACAAAAATGCCATATTTAATTATAGATGCTGCTTGGTATGGTGGAAATGAAAACATGTTGTGCCTAGGTTGGGAAGCATGGGCGAAAGAAGAACACTTTGAAGTAGAGTGGTTCCATGCTTATTCAAAATATCCAGCAGGTTATGGCATTAACACATATGATGGTCCAAATGGAAATTATAAAGGAAATGTAGATGGATCTTATCCATATGGCGTTTTTGCGAGAAAAGATGGTTATATCGATATTGGACAAAATACATGGGTACAAGAAGAGCATTTTAATGTAAGATAATATCTTTAAATCTGCACGTATTAAGTAGAATGAAAAAACTTGTTATCATACCTCTTGAGATGAGAGTAATATCTGTAACATGCTGGGCGGAATATAGAGTTTAATTTTTGAAAGAGCAACTGATGTAAAAGGTTGCTCTTTTTCCTTTTTGAATATGAGGATTATAACCCATTATATAAAATGCGGCATATATGAGCATTTAATTTCTAGATGGACTTAATAATTCAATGGAATTTTACATGATAAAAAATAAAAGAAAAAGGAGATGTTCAGTAATGGAAATTAGAAGAAAATTAGTGGATCCAAGTAAATATGGTATAAAGTGTCCCAATACAATGACACCAGAATTCATTACAGTACATAATACGTACAATGATGCATCAGCAGAAAATGAGATATCGTATATGATTGGAAATAATAATTCAGTGTCGTTTCATGTTGCAGTAGACGACAAAGAAGCAGTGCAAGGTATTCCGTTTGATCGTAATGCTTGGCATGCCGGTGATGGTAACGGGAATGGTAATCGTAAATCTATCGGGGGTGAAATTTGTTACTCTTTAAGCGGTGGAGATAGATATTATAAAGCAGAAGATAATGCAGCAATTGTTATTGCTCAGCTAATGAAACAATTCAATATACCGATTAGTAACGTACGTACACATAAATCGTGGAGTGGAAAGCATTGCCCACACCGAATGCTCGATGAAGGAAGATTGGATCAATTCATTGAGAAGATAAACAAAGCATTTAACAAAGATAATAATAAACCACTACAACCAAAAGGACTAGGAATTGCAACGTCTAAATACCCAGAAGGATCGGGTATCAATTTATATAGTGGCCCTGGAAAAGATGCTTGGTTCACAGGTAATGTCATTAATACAAAAATGCCATATTTAATTATAGATGCTGCTTGGTATGGTGGAAATGAAAACATGTTGTGCCTAGGTTGGGAAGCATGGGCGAAAGAAGAGCACTTTGAAGTAGAGTGGTTCCATGCTTACTCAAAATATCCAGCAGGTTATGGCATTAACACATATGATGGTCCAAATGGAAAGTATAAAGGAAATGTAGATGGATCTTATCCATATGGAATTTTTGCAAGAAAAGATGGGTATATTGACATTGGACAAAACACATGGGTAAAAGAAGAACATTTTAATATACGATGAGAATAAAGAGCTACTCTATGAGTGGCTTTTTATTTTTAATCAAGTAAGAAGTGGGAAAGAGGTGGTAAAATGGATAGTTTACAAGAGGTGAAGGGTGATGTTCAGGAAATAAGGCAAGATATTAAGGATATACGATTAGAGATTAGAAGTTTAGAAATGCGGACGACAGGTAATGAAAAGGACATTATTAATATTAATAAGCAATTAGACAAAATCAGTGCTAATACAACTTGGATCCTACGCCTTATTATTGGTGGACTAATTGGAGCTGCTCTTACCTTCTTTTTGAAAGACCAACTATGAAAAGTCAAGGGGACATTTTCAAAAAATATTGCTAGAGGATTTTGAAAATAAATCCACTGGATTCGATAGGAAGTGGCTAAACGTCTTCATAA
>NZ_JBPWAP010000178.1:0-3111 GCF_051776705.1 Bacillus cereus group sp. BceL291
GAATTGAAAGATTCATAAAAAATGTCATCCTTTCTAGCTAGCTTTTTAGAAAGAATAACGTTTTTTGACACTTGGGGGTAGTGCAAATTCTTAAGTTGATGGGCATGGGGGGACTTCAGCAGGAGCAATTACTGCATTACTTTTAGGTCTTTCCATTCCATTCGCAGATCTTGTAAAAATCCATAAAGACATGAATTTTAAAGCGTTTAAAGATGATGATTTTTCGATTGTACAAGATAACATTCGTTTATTTTTTGATGGTTTTGGTATCTATAAAGGGCATTTCTTCACTGAGTGGGTAGGGAAGATCGTTGAAAAGTGGACAGGGAGTAAGGACACAACCTTTCAGCAGTTGTATGACAAAACAGGAAAAGACGTGTTTTTCCAAGGTACGAACATTTCTACACACCAGCTTCGTACGTTTTCTCGTGAAACGACACCTGATGTCCCGTTAGTAGTTGCTGTGCGGATTTCGATGTCCATCCCATTCTTTTTTAAATCTGTAGAATGGGAAAAAGATTATTATGTAGACGGAGGTGTACTCGATAACTATCCAATTCGTTTATTTGATCGGAAAAGTTTTGTGAATAAAGAAGAACACTTCACGACCACAGATACGATTGACGAGGTTAATAAATTGGTAAGCAATACGGAGGATCATTCTACACTAAGAAGCTTACACACGAAATACAATGCATCTTTCTTTGATCCTGCAGATGAAATTGTCTACAACAAAGAAACACTGGGTTTCCGTTTAGAATCTCAGGCCGAGATTGCCATGTTAAAACATATCGCAACTTCAACAGAACATCATATTGGTCATTCTCTTATTCATTTTGTATGGAATTTGTCTCAAACGATGATCAAAGGTCATGAGAGCGGAAAAACAACCAAGGAAGATGCTGCCCGCACTGTATTTATCAATACATTCTTTACGCCGTCGTTTAATTTCGATATCACAGAAGAAGAAAAGAAAACACTCATGAATTCAGGCTATACTTCTACTAAAGACTATCTACATCAGTTTAATACGCCTGAAGTAAAATTGTTTAATCGACCATAAAGCCGAGTGCAATGCACCTGGCTTTTTTTAATCATCCTGTAACTTCTTTTTTTAGTAGCCAATTAAAATTTAGATAGACTATGCATAGAATAAGAGAGAGGAGATAACAGGAAGTAATAAATATAAGTTTGGATGACTTCTTATTTTGTAAAACTAGGGTGTAGAAAGGGTGAAAAAGGTGGAAGAAAAACGAATTATGATTTATGTAGTGGGTGGTAATGTCAAAGTTGCGAGCCCCCCATGATGTTGTGTTGGATATCGTTGATTTTGATAACTTAGAAGAATACGTAGAACCCATTTTTACAGGTATATTGTATTAAGAACAGGAGAGAAGTATGACTCAAAAAGAAGTAATGGTAGAATACATCTCAAATGCCCGCTTTAGCCAACCTACCACCAATTGAAATGGTTGTTTATACAATTTTTCGGCTAACATAGTACAAAAGAGAACCCTAAAACCGTGGATAGGAATGTATTAAAAAATAAATAGAGTAAAAAGGCGGATTTCTTGTGAAAGCAGGGGTAGTTCAAATAGTTTATTACGTTTTATATTTGAAGATATGAAATATATTAACGGTTTAACTAGCAGTAACAAAATACTGTCTCAAAAATGATTTACCAAAATATAAATTTTCACCCTTTTTGTTACGTTGATTGTTTATTAATTAGTATTTCCTATGTTATTCCTATTTTTTAGGTGATGCGTAAATAAATCTTATATCGGAATTCTAATCAGCATTCTATATAATTTCAGTTATATATTTTAACAAAATAGGCGCTCTTTTGGTGGGTCCCTTTTTTCATGATTATTTTTTTAACTATTATTGTACCAGTCATATCCTAAATTTATAATATTTGCTGCTAGATACGGACAAGCATCTTCTTCTAGCGGCTATAGACTAATCGCAACAACAGAATCCCATTTATTTAGTACCTTTTTATTGAATATGAATGAAAAATTTTAAAATGTGTTTTATAAAACATACAATAAACTTAAAAAAACAGCGATATTATACACATATGCTGATATCACTGCTTTTTTATATGGATATTTGATGGTCAATTTTACAAATTATAAAAAATTACAAGCTCATTTTTACATTTTCGTAACAATATTTTTGTAAGATTATCTTTCTTTTCCCTCTGTTTGATTGGCTTGGAACTCCATTTTTAACGCAATACTATCCCCTTGAAACACGTTTTGATCCGTTCCGCTATCTTCAAATATAAACTTCATCCAAAACCAATCCATTTTCCCAGATTTTAATCCACCTGTTTCAGCCCACTTGGAATGAAATACTTTCTTGGAAGCAATCTCTGGACTTTGTGATTTTAGTTCTGCAAGAGTTGTTTCGTATACAGGGCTTTTTGCTGGATCCCAATCCAAAAGAAATTGTATTTTAATGTGTTCACCAAAATCTTCTGTATTATTATTTTGTTTTAAATCGTTAACAGTATAATCTATTTTCATCATGATGTCTTTAATATCTAGTGTACCACTATTTGTTAAGTTGAATTTCTTTAATATTTTGTCCCCAGGTTTCAAATTTCCTAAGTTAAGTGAAGTAGTTGTTTGCATAGCTAAATCTAATGTACCTGCAGCAAATGTATTATTTGTTACAACTTGATCGCTAAAATATGCATATGTACCCCCACCAATTAAAGATAAACCAAGAGCGGCTGAAACCACTCCAACACCTAACTTCTTTTTCAATGACATTTTTTATTCCTCCCATATCATTTTTACAATTTTTCTCCCTAATCAACTAAAACGCTCCCCTTAATACAGGTATAGCATTAATTGTAAGAATTTTGTATTGAAATAAGAATATTACTTATTGAGAAAATTATGTTACTATCTATCTTCTATAAATTTAACGCACCAAGTAAAGAAAATTTGGTTCATAATTTTCTTTTTATATAGTAGTTAAAGGGGGACCGCCACACATCCATCAACTTAAGGTATATTTTCAAACAAAATGCGGTCTTTCCATATAGTTTTTTATTATCTTTTGTAGATTTTATAAAAGCGGGCATATCAAATAAAC
>NZ_JBPWAP010000179.1:0-3096 GCF_051776705.1 Bacillus cereus group sp. BceL291
TGAGACGAAAACTACAATTTAGGTAGACCGCCGTATGCCATGAAAGTGGCACGTACGGTGCGGATCGGGGGAAAAGTTGGAGATAAACTCAAAGACTTACCTATCGACAATTGAAGATAAAGTAAATACTCATATTACAAAAGAACTAGGGATGGCATTTGAACCGGATAGCACGCTAGAGGAAATCTTTATAGAATCAACTTTCAATCAATTTGAAAGAATACGTGAACATGAATTAGAAGAATTAGCTCGTATGAAACGTGAACGTACTGTAGGGAAAGGCTTAATTACCGTAGTATCTGAAAAATTATTCCCAACTAAAAACGGGACATCTGAGCGAATACAAGTGCTCACAATGCAAATTGGTACTCATACGACAGCATATTGTCCAATTACAGAGGCAGGTATAACTATTCCTAAAAATCCTCAATGGCTGATAGGTAGAACAAAACCTGTTATTATTGAGCATTTCCAAAAAACTGAGGAAGGGAACTTTGCTGTTGTATCTATCACTGCAGGAGAACTTGCACTGCAAAGAAAATTATATGAAGAAATAGTAGAGCAAGAGGGGAATAAAGTATACACAGGAACAGTTTCTGGACATATTCCATCTGCACAAACTATTCTGGTTGAAGTTCATGGTGTAACAGTAGGAGTAAGATACTCGCAATGGTCTCATTCATTCGTCCGCTCGACGGATATTATTATTGGTGATGTTGTAGAGCTTATCATTGATAAAGTAGTGGAAAAGAATGGGCGATATGAGTTTAGAGGAAATAAAAAGAAACTAGAAACAGATCCAATGGAAAAACTATTAGAATTAAACAAACGACGTGACCGATTTGTAGGTAAAATTGTAGGGATAGATGCTATTGCTGGAATTTTCGTAGAGGTTGCACCAGGTATTCAGTTTAAAGGACTAAAAGGTCGTAATCTGGCAAATCCAACCATGGATGACGCAATAAACCAAACAATTGTTACATGTGAGCTGCTTAATATTGATGCTAAAAATAGAAGAGGAACAGTACGTATCCTAAATTATCCGCAAGGCCAAAGTAAAAAATCTAATTCGTCAATTTACCAATTTTAATGGATGATTATGCATACAATAGAGAAACAAATGTCTACTTATATCCCTTCTATTCCTCATTTATCAAGTGAGGATGCACAAGGACTTCAAATATATCGAATACATGATTTGGATAAAACCTATGTATTCCACTCTTATGACGAATTAGTTAAGTTTAAGCAACTTTTAACAGAGGAACAATATGCTATACTCAATTTTATTGGTGTTCATACATCCGTTCGGTTTAATCATTTATTATATCTATTTAAGAATAAATTTTCGCGGAAGAAAATTAATAATGCACTTCAAGGATTACTTTACTATCAATTTATCGAAAAATGGCAAGTAGAAATTTTTGATATGGAAATCTTTGAAGAAACATATACCTTATCCAACAATGGATTTAAACTACTAAAATACTGGCAAGGAAATATGTTCTTCTTTGCCCCAGAGCGTCTTGACAATCATGGTAAATATATTCACCTGCATTATTGGCATGATATAGACCTACTTTGCCATTTACGCTATGCTCCTTCATTTCTAGGGCATATTATGCATCCATCTATTAGTAAAGGGGTTTTTACCCCTTCTTTAAGTTTTATAGTAAATGGAGGAAAAGAACGTAAATTTAATTTTGTTGTATACTCCACCTTATTATCTGATCAAAAAGATCGATTAAAACGAATAATTGCTAGATGGAAGACTTTTGTAGAGTCAGGAAAAGATGTTATTATGCAGGACTTAGGGAATAACCCTACAATCTTAGTTATTTATGTTTCTACTAAAAAACAAGCAAAGCAAATTAATAATGAACTATTACTTGATTTAATTCCTGGTAAAGTATTGTTATGCATAGGGGAATCTTTACATTTTCAAGGATTACAACACGCTTTTTATCAACCCCTTGCAGAAGGGGAGATCAAACAATTAGATACAAAGCTATTTATAGAAAACTAAGCCACCATACAAGCTTTCGCTTTAAAGGTGGCTTGTTTATTTTATAATTAGCTTGGAGGATTCAAAAAAACTTAACAAAATTAATAATCCTATATCTACCTCTATACAAAGCACGGATTTTGCGAAATAATATTCTTTGACACCTGTTAATAAAATAACATTATATACAAATATAGTTATTTCATTGGAGGAATATAAAAGAAAGGAGTACTATATTGCTACGTATACAAAGAGGGTACATGTACGATCCTGATGATAATGAGGTAATAGTAAATGAAATTTTCTATGATGGTACATCAGAAAAAAAGTTAGGCAGTAAAATGGGTGTATTTGATGCAGTTAAAGTACCTGTTGCTATTTTTCAAAAGGTCCAGGAAAACGAAAGTATGACCTATATGGAAAATGTTGAAGTAGAAGAAAAAAATATTAAGGAAATACTTTTTTATTTAGTTCAAAATCAAAAGCCCGAAAAACTATATTTTGAAATACAGTACATGAATTAACACCAGGGCCTTAATATAAGAGGGGATTTATAGCAGGGGAATCAGGGGCATTATTATACAATACATGTGGGATCTGCATATAAACTTCCTTCTTATCCCTGTTCTATTGAAAACAATTGAATATAATATGAAAATGGTTTAATATAAATCTATATTTATTGTTTAATTGATTCCGTCTATTCCCACGCCCTATGTGTTGTGGTTGAGTTTTAGAAACAAGTTATATTTTTGTTTCAATTATGAAAGGGCTTCTTTGAGCCGATTAGTGTATATATAGCTTATTTTGCTATGCACATTTTAATCGACTCGAAGAAGTCCTTTTTGTGTTGTCTTCAAGTTAGGAATCACTTATACATAAACCTTTAGGACTAAAAGTATGCTAAATGAGAAAACACAAATTTTGTGATTTTTGTTTAATTTAGAGGAGAGATTATATGAATTTTTACAGAGTATAGCTTGAACTACTCACCACTTAACGTCCTAACGGACTGTTTGAAGTGGGAGATTCCTGCGAACACCGATGTATCCACCAGTTATCTTAGCAGGCTCTACCCGCAGTCCCTACGG
>NZ_JBPWAP010000180.1:0-2887 GCF_051776705.1 Bacillus cereus group sp. BceL291
GTGCGAGACGTTCTCGATTAAGTAATGCGCAAGCATAAGCGACAACGAGGACTGTTCTAGATTGTAGAAACAACAAAAACAATTAAGAGCAGGATAACTGTTCAGACGAGTGGTAGGAATGATGGAGTAACGACCTGAAACTACCCCAGTGAGATTCCCAACTGCATATGCTAGGTATAGTGTGATGTAGGAAGCAGGGTAAAACATGCAGTCAAAATCCGTAGTACCCGACCGGGCAACCGAAAGCCATTCGGAATAATAAACCAAATGGAACTGATTAAGTATTGTATGCTGTCAACCGACATGGTGAGAATGTGTAAACACTGACGAACTTGCGAATGTACGCCTCGATACAGTTACGGGTCAGAAATGATTCGGGGTCTGAAAATAAGACTTGTCTAAAGGATTAGAGAAATGCCATTTTCAATAATCCTAAACGTTGTTATAGGCAACGGAGCTAGACACGGGGTATAGTGAGCACCTAAATCGGAGGTCTGCGGACCTTTAAAACAATGATAGTCTGAACGGAACGTCGAAAGCCACTAGCGTTGAGTCAATGACTCTATCGACGGATACAGCTGAATGCGAAACGGGTAACCGAGGGAAGTATTCTTAATAGTGGTGAGAGTAGTGGTACGACCTGTGAAGGTTCTGTAATGGGACTGGAGGAACAGCCACAAGCCTATTTTGTAGGAACTGAAATTTCATCTAATCTTGCATGGATTCTGGTAAGACTCAAAAGGTCACCAAATCAATATGAGAGAAGGTGATAGACCATGAATGACAACTCTAAGCCCACGCTAAAGGATAAGAAATTAAGACACAACGAATATTACGGTATTCAACCTGTCCTAGATAACTTATACCTAAAAGCAACTAAAAGAAATTCATTCAAAAGCTTAATGTCTATCATAACATCAGACGAAAACATACTTCTTGCCTTTCGTAACATCAAAGGTAACAAAGGAAGTAAAACATCAGCCTGTGATAATGTAAATATTAAGGATATTGGGAGAATGGAACAAGACTATTTCTTGAATGAAGTCAAAAAACGCTTTCAAAACTACCAGCCGCAGAAAGTAAGACGTAAAGACATACCAAAAGATAATGGGAAAATAAGACCCCTAGGAATACCTAGTATGTGGGACAGGATTATCCAACAGTGTATTCTTCAGGTCTTAGAGCCCATCTGTGAAGCACAGTTCTGTACAAGGAGTTATGGTTTTCGACCTAACAGAAGAGCAGAACATGCAATAGCAGACAGTATCAAAAAGGTGAATCAACAAAATCTTACATATGTGGTGGATGTAGATATTAAAGGATTTTTCGATGAAGTAAATCATGCTAAACTTATGCGCCAATTATGGACACTAGGTATACGTGATAAACAACTACTAGTTATCATCCGAAAAATACTAAAAGCACCAGTGCAAATGCCCGATGGTAAAACAATAGTCCCAACAAAAGGTACTCCACAAGGTGGTATTCTTAGTCCTCTACTTGCAAATGTCAATCTTAATGAATTTGACTGGTGGGTAAGCGATCAATGGGAAACGTTTAAAGCCAAAAAGGTAAAACCGAGATACAAAGATGGAATCTGGAGTAACGATAACGTAACAAATCAACTTATGATAACATCCAAAATGAAACCAATGTATATCGTAAGATACGCAGACGACTTCAAAATCTTCACAAACACACGAAGTAATGCGGAGAAAATCTTCAAAGCAAGCCAAATGTGGTTAGAAGAACGTTTGAAGCTACCCATTTCAACCGAGAAATCTAAAGTAACCAATCTGAAGAGACAAGAAAGTGAATTCCTAGGATTCACGCTCAAGGCTGCGAAGAAAGGTAAAAAGAAGAATGGTGACACACGATATATTGCGGAAACACACGTATCTCCAAAAGCACTGAGAAAGACAAAACAAGACTTAGCCAATCAAGTGAAGAAAATACAGAAAACCTCAACCTCTATCGAAACAATAAGGAGAATCGGCATATACAACAGCATGGTCATTGGCAAACATAACTATTACAAAATAGCGACACATGTCAACCTAGACTTCAGAAAAATAAGTCTAGGATTAATCCAAATGATGTACAACCGTTTCCCAAAGGTAGTAAATAGTGGTAAACGAAACACAAACGGATACACGAATATAGGAAAGTATAACGGAAAAGACAAAGGTATCAAGCCATATTTAGTTTCAAAACAAATTAGATACCTAATGAAACGTCCTATCCTACCAATCTCTTATATTCAAAACAAAAACCCGATGATGAAAAAACACGCCATTAACAAATACACCGTAGAAGGTCGAGCCTCGATACATAAAATCTTGGCAGATATAACCGAAACGGAACTAAAATGGTTAAGAGAAAATCCAGTCATAAACAAACGGGCAACCGTAGAGTACAGTGACAATCGAATTTCCCTTTATGTCTCACAAAAAGGAAAATGTAGTGTAACAGGTGAGAAACTCTTTCCTTGGGACATGCACTGTCACCATAAGAAATTGTGGAGTGAAACAAAAGATGACAGCTACAAAAACCTTACAATCATCAAACCAAGTATCCATAGACTAATACACGCAACCAAAACAGAGACCATAAACCAATTACTCAATGAACTAAAACTCAACGAGGAACAACTAGGTAAACTCAATAAGTTGCGGAAATTAGTCGAAAACAATGAAATCTGTATAGAATCACAAAGCGAAGTGGAATCAAAAAACGAACAACTAGCGTTGTTCACTTGGAACTTATCATTATTAGGTGAGACGAAAACTACAATTTAGGTAGACCGCCGTATGCCATGAAAGTGGCACGTACGGTGCGGATCGGGGGAAAAGTTGGAGATAAACTCAAAGACTTACCTATCGACAAT
>NZ_JBPWAP010000181.1:0-2768 GCF_051776705.1 Bacillus cereus group sp. BceL291
GAAAGGTGCGAAACGTTCCACTATAACTGAGTAGTCTCATGAAATGTGGGGATATATTTGTAGAATATATCTAACTATTTACTCGAATTATTAGGTGAAAGTCCTAATCATGACTAATGAACATTGTCATGACTATAATACTCCAACGTGCGATGTGGACTGTAAGCTACATGGTGCGGAGCTTGGAAAAGTCGTAATTCAAGTAACCTAAAACCTCGGACATGGTGAAAATAATGCGGTAGTCCTTAAAAGCAGTCTATGATGAGACAACAAACCCATGTGTGAACTGTCGTGAGGACCTTATTCTGAAAAGAATACAAAGTAAATAACTTACACTCTCTTTCATAGTGTAATGTTCTAACTAGTTGAAATGCTAGTTTGCATAGGAAAACAATTGTTCATTAAATTCCATATGATTTACCGGCAGAGAGTGGGCATCTAAGGACATGCAAATAAAGGGATAGAGTAAATGGAACGTTTGAAGGCTATGTTGGGAGAGATTACAGTCTCAATGAAACTCATAGCTGGCAGAGGTGTCATAGTAGTGATGATTGTTGTCTCAATGACGTTACTATAAGGAACCATTCCGAAGTGTAACAGAGAGGAAAAAACAACGGGAGCGAAGGACACCAGTCGGTAATTTAATATTTCTTAATCTATCAACGTCTAAATGAGGTTAATCCGAATAAACAGCTAATTCATGAAATCTACTCTTCTTTAACAATGAAATAAAGAAGGTGATGTAGTGAAGGTAAACAGACGATTGATTAATTCTGAAAGCGACCTAATCAAAACACTAGAGGATTTATACTTTATGTCCAAGGAAGGTAAAAACTTTTTCAGCATCATGGAAATATTATCTAATGAAGAAGTGATCAAAACCGCCATCCACAACATAAAGAGTAATAAAGGAAGCAAGACTGCGGGGATTGATGGGAAAACTATTGATGATTTTCTACAAATGGAAACATCTAGTTTAGTAGAGCTAATCAGGAACACTATTAATAGCTACACACCACAACCGGTAAAGCGCATCTACATTCCAAAAGGGAATATCAAATCCAGTAAGAAATCTGAAATGAGACCATTGGGTATCCCTAATATGATAGACCGCATTATTCAAGAGCTAGTGAGGATGTTCATTGAACCTATTGTAGAAGCTAAATTTTACAAGCATAGTTACGGTTTTCGTCCCTATCGTAGTGCGGAACATGCTCTAGCCAGAATGAGAGACGTAGCGCGTAGAAGCAAAACGTATTGGGTGGTTGAGGGTGATATCAAGGGTTATTTTGATAACATTAACCATAATAAATTACTAGAAATTATGTGGAATATGGGGATTAAGGACAAAAGACTGTTAGCCATAATTAAAAAAATGCTAAAAGCAGGATATATGGATGAGGGAAGGTATTACAAAACAGATAAGGGTACGCCACAAGGAGGAATCATTAGCCCCTTACTAGCAAACATTTATCTGAACGGTTTTGACTGGTTTATAGCCAAAGAATACGAATACCATCCATACACCAATAGGTATCAATCAAGAAAAGCTGCATACCAAAAATTAAGAAAAGAAGGACACTGTCCAACCTATTTAGTTAGATATGCAGACGACTGGGTTATATTAACAACTAGTGAAGAGAATGCAACGAGGTTGTTGAAAAAAGCAGGGAAATATCTCAAACATGTACTCCATCTTGATCTGTCGAAGGAAAAGACACTTATCTCCGACCTGAGGATAAGACCTCTAACATTCCTCTCCTATAACATGAGGTTTGGAATGACAAAGGAGAATAAGGAAGCACCGTTACTATATCCTAATATGAAAGCGGTTAGTAGGTCAGTTGAAGAGATTAAAGTTATTGTTAAAAAACTAAGGTACAGTCCGGACAACGAGTGGTTTGCTACAAACATAGAAAAAATTAACGAAAAATTGATCGGATTAAGCAACTACTTTAACAAGGGCATTAGCAAACGTACACTAGAGAAAATTGACAATAGGCTATTCTGGGGAGTTTGGAAGTCTTTTAAAAGTTATTTTAGATATGAAAAGGATACAAAGATGGCAATGAAACACTTTGTTCCTATGAATATTTTAGGAAATCGTATTAATAGACATGAAAAGTATCAAGGAAAAACTCTAGCAATAGAGATTGATGGTATCTTGATTGGTATAACCAAGAGTGCCATTACTCCAGTACAATACTCCAGAAACTTTAATCAAGATATGACACCTTATACGCCTGAAGGAAGAAAACTTTATGCCAAAATGATGGAAAAAGTTCCTCCTCTTGCGAGACCAGCTACATATAAAGCAGATGAGTTATTTATAGCTCATTCAGATAAGAGTCGGGAAATTACAAACTTCGAATATATGATGAACAAAGACTATGCGTACAATCGAGATAAAGGTAAATGTCGAGCTTGCTCATGCTACTTATATGGCAAGGCACATTGCCATCATAAAAAGAATACATTACCCATGGATGAAATCAACAAGGTCAAGAATTTAATCTCTCTTTGCAATGAGTGTCACAAGTTGGTACACAATAGCAAACCAATTGAAGGCACAACCAAAAGAGTGAAATTGATTGAAGAGCTGAGGAAGACAATAAGAGATTAAGAAATATAACAACACACATCGCGAGATGTCACGTTGTACATAAGAACAAATTATCGATGGCAAGCCGTATGCGGTGAAAATCGCACGTACGGTTTAGAGTGGGGGAAAAGATGGAGATTATTTCAAAGTCTTACCTATCACTATC
>NZ_JBPWAP010000182.1:0-2684 GCF_051776705.1 Bacillus cereus group sp. BceL291
GGTGCGACACGTTCCTAAGTGAAAAGCTTAGGCACTGTCGGACAATTGTTCAACAGTGAACTTTCATTCCGAGTTGTCAAATGATAGGGTAACGCCTTGAAGGGCACCTCTAATATTCCGACATGCGGTTAGATTGGCAAGAGTCTAACGGTTTGAAGCTCGGGGAAGTCGGCTGAGAGCTACCGTAAGTTAAAATACACGAAAGCTGTCCAGAGGTGGGTGGTGTAGCTTATAGGCCGGGGGTCTACAAAACACTTATGGTTAGAATGCACGATGATGCAATCGCGAACTTTGAAAGTGCAGACGAATCTCTGATGGTACGGGTCTATATCGGAAGCATATCGAAAGGTATGCTGACACAATTAGTGTCGCTATTGTGGGCTAGTAAGACTCTCCTTTATGAACGTCCATATGTTGTTACAGGCAACATCAAGGTAGCAGGCTCATAGGAGAAACCTAAAAGTGTATGTACAGATAGGAATGAAGGAACGTGGTAAGCTACCAACGCAGAGGACTTGCTTCTGACGAAGCGTTTCTAGGGAAAGCACTAATGAGATTAGTTAGTCGTATAACCTAGATTTATGGTAGTGAAGGTGGTGGCATAGTACCTATGAAACGTCTAATGAACGTGGAGGGATAGCCACTAGTCAATTGCAGGCTAATTGTTACTTACGGTTAACATGGATTCGAGTAAGACTAAGAGATGTAGTGTTTCTCCATAAGGAGGCTACAGCCCATGTTAAAGAAAACCAAGCTAAGACATAGCGAATACTACGATATGCAAACGAAATATGATCAACTATATTCCTATAGTCTTAACGGTAACAATTTCTATAAGTTAATGGATATGATTGGTTCAGAAGAAAATATTAGATTAGCGTATAGAAACATTAAAACAAATAAGGGTAGTAAGACCGCTGGTGTAGATGGATTAACTATTAAAGATATTTGGCATTTAAATGATACACAGGTAGTAAAACAAGTCAGAAAAAGATTGAAATGGTATCGACCGCAACCCGTTAAGAGAGTATACATCCCAAAAGAGGGAAGCGATAAGATGCGCCCATTAGGTATTCCTACTATTTGGGATAGACTTGTCCAACAGAGCATTTTACAAGTGCTTGAACCCATATGTGAAGCGAAATTCCATAATCATAGTTATGGATTTAGGCCAAACAGAAGTACTCATCATGCGCTCAGTCGAATGGTGAGTCTAATGAATCTAGGGCGTCAGCATTATTGTGTAGACATAGATATCAAAGGTTTCTTTGATAACGTAAGTCATGGGAAATTACTCAAGCAGTTATGGACCTTAGGTGTGCGTGATAAATCACTCCTAAGTGTTATCTCGAAAATCTTAAAATCTGAAGTTCAAGGAGAAGGTATCCCAACTAAAGGAACACCGCAAGGTGGTATTATATCTCCCCTATTATCCAACGTGGTTTTAAATGAATTGGATTGGTGGATTAGCAATCAATGGGAAACTTTTCAGCCTAAGAACTATAAGACGGCTATAGCCTTTAGGGGCTATGCTCGCAAATACACAAATCTTAAAGATGGGTTTATTGTGCGGTATGCTGACGATTTTAAAATCATGTGTAGAACATATATTGGTGCCAAAAGATATTATTATGCCACCATTGATTTCTTGCGTACGAGATTAGGACTTGAAATTAATGAGCAAAAATCTAAAGTAGTTAATCTTAAAAAGAATTCTTCGAACTTTTTGGGGTTTAAAGTGAAGTTGGTTCAACAAGGTCAATCTAAACATGGCTATGTTGCCAAAAGTAGTATGACGGACAAAGCTATGCAAAACACCCAAAGAATTCTAAAGGATAAGGTAAAAGAAATCCAAAGGCATCCAACATCAGAAAATGTACTTAAATTCAATATTACCCTTATTGGCATTCAAAATTATTACAAGTACGCTACTAAAATTTATATAGATTTGACAAAAATTAACTACACTCTACTCAAATCCATGAAAAACAGGCTCAGTGAAAATGGAAAAGTAATTCAATTTTATGAAACTCCTAAGAAATTTCAACTACGTGCCAAAGGAATTCAGTCTAATACTAAAATATATACAGTTTGTGCCACACCTTTACTTCCAGTTACAGGCGTACATCATAAGAATCCATGGAACTTCTCACAAAATATATGCAATTACACCGCAAAAGGTCGTAATAAAATTCATGAGAATCTTAAAGCCATACCTAAGGATGTCTTAAAACAAGTCATGACAACATACTCCCGAAATAGGAGTATTGAATACAATGATAACAGGATATCGAGATATGTTGCACAATACGGAAAGTGCTATGTAACTGAAGAAGTTATAGGTATAGATAGGGTACATTGTCATCATAAAATTCCTTTGAAAAGTGGTGGAACTGATAAATATCACAACTTAATAATTGTGGATAAATATATACATCAATTAATCCACATGACAGATGAGATTAAAATCAGAGCTGCGCTCTTGGCGTTGAAATTGAACGATAAGCAATTAAATAAATTGAATACACTCAGAACTGAGGCTGAAAATGAACCGATAACTGTATAAATTGACTTATATCAATTAGCTGAAAATGATGGGACGCCGTATGACGGGAAACTGTCACGTACGGTGTTAGGTGGGGGAAAAGGTGGAGATGATATCAAAGCTTTACCTATCACGCACA
>NZ_JBPWAP010000183.1:0-2681 GCF_051776705.1 Bacillus cereus group sp. BceL291
AATAGTGATAGGTAAGGTTTTGACATCATCTCCACCTTTTCCCCCACTTCACACCGTACGTGAGACTTTCACCTCATACGGCGCTCCATCTAATTCAATTGACCAACTTTTGTATTGAAGCAAAGATAGGATGTCGACGCGCTGATATTCTGAGCTTGTCAAACATCACTTTCTTATCTTCAATAATGTCGTACTTATTTAAGATTGATTTTGCCTTATCTGAATCATCGCTATGAATTGCTAAGTGTATGTCTTCTAGTACAATTACGAGATTTTCATAATTGTCCTGTCCCCCAAATTCCAACGGAATTTTATGATGACAGTGCCAACCTACTAATCCAACTTCTTGTTTCGTAATTGCACATTTTCCATACTGTGCAATAAACTTTGCAATTCTGTTATCGTTGTATTCTACTGTTCGATGCTTCATATAAAAACGCTGTACATGTCGGAGTGTCTCCCTATCTACGGCTTTTAGCGTATCATGTATTTTCTCTCTACCTTCTTTTGTATAATTTGAGATAGACTGAGTAAAATTTCTAGCCGGTTTGTGCTTCTGCGCATGGATAGGTAGTAATACGATGTCTTTGATTTTATACAATTTAGGATTGTATCGTTTATATCTTTTCCTTAATACAGTCGACATGTCACTCTTAGTGGCTTTTTTCCAATCTCGCCTCAGTCGATTATAGAGTGTTCTTATGAGATGGCAACTCATGTGATCTAGATCGTGATTAATATGTGTGGCGGCTGAATAATAATTTTGTATTCCCATTACAGTCGTGTTAAATCGCCATACTGATTCTGGTGTTTGTTCTCTGCTTATATCTTTAACAGCCTTTTTCAGCTTGCTATACGCATGTTTTCTGGATTTTACACACATTCTGCTATGAGCCACATGTTTGTTTCCTTTCTTATTTGCCTTAACTGTAAAGCCTAAAAAGTGACTCGCTTTTTTCCTCAAATTTATAATCTTTGATTTTTCAAGGCTAATATCCAGATGTAGGCGTGTTCTAAGAAAGTCTTTTGTTGCTTCAAACATTTTTAAAGCCGTTACATAATCACGACATAATATTTTTGCATCGTCTGCATATCGAATTAAGAAACATTCCTTTAATTTGCTTTTCTTTAGTGCTCGATATTTTTCACTATTTCCCTTATATGGATGTGAGGTCTTTATCGTTTCCCATTGGTTACTTACCCACCAATCTAATTCGTTGAGTACGATATTAGATAGAAGCGGACTTAGTATTCCTCCTTGCGGAGTACCTTTTTGAGGAACACCCTCATTTACAATTTCTGCTTTCAGTAGTCTTGAAATGATAGAAAGTAATTTCTTATCTCGTATACCTATCGTCCACAATTGCTTTAGAAGTTTTCCATGATGCACATTGTCAAAGAAACCTTTAATGTCTATATCCACACAGTAGTGAAATCCGTTTCCTTTTCTATTCACTAAAGATTTCATTCTCGCTAGTGCATGATGTGTACTTCGGTTAGGGCGAAAACCGTAACTATGATTATGAAATTTCGCTTCGCATATTGGTTCCAATATTTGCAATACACATTGCTGAAATAATCTGTCCCATATGGTTGGTATCCCTAAAGGTCTACGGTCTCCATTTGGTTTTGGTATAAATACGCGTCTTACAGATTGTGGTTCATACCAACCAAACATCGTTCTTACTTTTTCTATCACTTCATCCGTTGAAAGCATTTTAATATCATTAATTGTCATTCCATCTGTTCCAGCTGTCAGACTTCCCATATTTCTTTTTATATTTCGATATGCTAAACGTATGTTTTCATCCATCTTCATAAGCTCTATTAATTTATAAAAGTTGTTACCGTTTTGACTTTGCTGATACAAGTCATCTAGTGTAGACTGCATATCATAATATTCAGCGTGTCTAAGCTTTTCAGTTTTCTTTATAAGTCGGATCTCCTTTCAGAGTTTACCTTTTTTAGTCTCACAAGAACCTTATAATTCGACTGCGTAGCTTGTTGAAACGGTTGGTCAATCTTTCATCAGACTAATGGCTATCCCTCTGCAATGTTTCCATTGCTTCACCGGTACTATGCCATCACTCTCACCACCATAAATGAAGGTTATACGTTTGCTAATCTCACAAACACCTTCCCTTCAAACACTTCCTCGAAGATAAGTTCTCCATGTTGGTGGCTTTCCACGTTCCATTATTTCTATCTATGCATAACACTTTTAGGGTTCTCCTTTAAGCCTACTGACTTGATGTCGCCTATAACGACATATGGACTTTCATAACAACTATTTTTACTCATCCACATCAGCACCACGCTCGTGGCACACACATTTCTATGTGTCATCGTTCTAGACCCGTACATTCGAAGATTCGTCAGATTCTGCCTACCCGTTGGTTTTGTTGAATCCATTCTACCCATGAGTGCTTTTTAGACTCCCGGCCTATAGGCTACACCATCCACCGCTGGACAGTTTTCGTAGTATCGAGATACTTTAACGGTAGCTCTCAGCCGACTTCACCGAGCTTCACACAACTACAGGCTTATCTTTTGTATGCTGCATGTCGGAGTATCAGAGGAAGCCCTTCAAGGCGTTACCCTATCATTTGACTTCTCGAAATAATAGTTCTGCTGAATATTGAATCAGCGCCTAACCTTTTCAGTTAGGAACGTGTCGCACA
>NZ_JBPWAP010000184.1:0-2618 GCF_051776705.1 Bacillus cereus group sp. BceL291
TGTATTTGTCAATTAAAAATCCGGCCACATTACCATTGAAAGCCCAGCCACTTTTGTGAATTCTAATCAGTATCAATTTTTAATAAAACTGGCTGGATTTTCAATTATAATTCTTTCGAATTATATATAAAGTTATTAGAATTATACTACTGTATTAATTGTTGTGCTTCTAACCATTTTTCGGTTTCCTTCATGCGATAGGAATCACCTATCATGTTTACAATATATGCTTGATGTGTTAAACGATCAATCATTGCTGCCGTCATGACGGGATCTTGAAATATCTCTCCCCACCTTTCAAAAGATAGATTTGTAGTGATAATGGTTGCTTTCTGATTTGTTCGTAACGACAAATGAGTAAATAGTAATTCAGCCCCTTCCTTATCGAACGAAATATATCCCATTTCATCCGCTATGACTAAATCATACTTTTCAAATCGATTTTGAAATGCGCGTAATGTACGCTGAGAACGGCACTCTTTAATTTGATTGATTAATAAAGGGATTGTTGTGAACCAGACTCTATATCCTTCCATACAGGCATGAATTCCTAATCCAATAGATATATGAGTTTTCCCTGTGCCGGCATTTCCAGCTAAAATTACATTTCTCCCTTCTTTGATGAAATCTAAATTCTTTAATAATTTAAGCTTTTTTTGTGCATCTTGTGATAGGTCTGTCAAAGACAAATCTTCTAAATATTTTTTATAGGGAAAATCAGCGCGACGAATACGATTATATTTGGCTGATTCTTGCCGTGCATCTAGTTCTTTTTGAAGCAATTGTGCTAAAAACTCTTCATAACTAGCGTCAATTTGTATGGATTCTTTAATGATTTCTTCAAAATCCTGACGGATTTTAGGTAATTTCAACTCTTTACTGAGTGTGTTAATCTTTTCCACCCACATTTGTTTAGACTGAATCATACTTCTTCTCCTTAATGAATGTATTTTGTTTGAAACATCTGATCGTACGTTTGTAAGTGTTTTTTTGAATAGTGTTCAATATCAATTGTTTTTTGAGATGAGTATGTTAAAACTGGTATCTGTTCTTCCTTTTGTTTTGCACATAATAACTTAATTTTTTCTGTGGTAACATGGCTTGGATGGATATTACGCAGCTGATTGATACTACTTTCTATCTCTTTAAGAGTGACACCAGATTGCAAAAAGTGAAGTAATTCTATAAATTCTTTCGGGTGAGTGGTATAGTAAGAGTGGTAGATTTGCTTTAACTTTGGTGATGCCTGTTGTAGAGCCGAACTAGTGGCTAATGCACCAGGCTTTTTCTTTAGAGTGCCTACATAATGATCGAGTTGTAAACTCCACTCCTGATTTCCTGTCTTACGGCAATGAGTTGCTATTTTTTCTTCGTGATAAAAACATTGGATAGAATCGCTATAAACTTTAATACGGACAACTTCACCTACAAGATAATCTGGTACAGAATAACGATTTTGATCAATCACAATGGTAGAATATTTATCCACTCGTCCATTTAATATGCGTGCTGCATCAAAAGGAGGGGGGACGATGAATACATATTCTTGTTCCGTATAGAGTAGCTCGTTCGGTGTCATCTGTTGGTGTGATTTTCTAGGCTTTTGATTTAACTGTAAACAGATTTCGTGTAAGTATTTGTTAGCTTCTTGGAGTGTTTTAAAGGTATCTTGGTAGGCAAACGCTTTTCTTCGAACCACTTCTACACTACGTTCTACATGCCCTTTTTCATTCCCGCTTGCTGGATTACAAAAACGATAGTGAAATCCATAATATAACGATAGTTTGACTAAAGCTTCTGTCGGTTCTTTTTTATTTCCAATAAATTTTTTGACTGCTACTCTCATATTGTCATAAACCATTGTATGGAACACACCATTTACTTCTTGGAAAAATAAAGCATGGGCCTCTTGAAAACATTCTGTTTTTTGTTTAGTGAACAGATAAGCCATTCTAAAATTACTGTATGCAGACGTAAATACAGCCATTTGTAAAGTTCTTTTTTGACCGTCTATAATGAGCTTCACTTCTCCCCAATCAAATTCACAAACTTGTCCAGGTTGATGTTCCGCTTTAATAAATGCTTCTTTCTGTGTGTGTACGAGGGCTTTGATTGTTCGAAGAACAGTACCATAACTAATATCATATCCTTCGGATTCTAAACAGGTATGTATATCTACCGCTGTTTTCAATTGTTTTCCTAATCCTTTTTGCTTTTTTCTAAGGTTGTCTTCTAAATGTTCTTGTATTTTTTGTATCATTTCATCCGTTAACTTTCGCTTTTTCCGTTTGCCGATTTTGTATTTGGGCTTTTCAACAATAGATTGAATTAATTCTCCTGTGTCTACCTCCTTATTCTCTTGTAAAAGTTTTTTTCTCCTTTCCTCATATTCATCGATGTATTTTCCAACGGTGGCACGATCAAGCCCCAACTGTTTTGCAATTTTTCTTCTTGAATAATTTTCTCGTACGTGCAATAGTATGATTTCTTGTTTTTTCTGCAGATTAATCATCTCCCAAAATTCCCCCATACATTTATAAAATTTTCATGTATGGTTTATTATAAACTGGCTGGGTTTTCAATGATAATGGTGGCTTACTATTAAGTTACTAAAAACA
>NZ_JBPWAP010000185.1:0-2615 GCF_051776705.1 Bacillus cereus group sp. BceL291
GTGATTATTGCGATAGGTAAGCCTTTGAAATCATCTTCAGCTTTTCCCCCGCACCACACCGTACGTGAGACTTTCGCCTCATACGGCGTTCCATCTAATTAAGTTAATATTTGATTTCTTCTAAATTACAAGCTCTTCGATATTGGTTTATTCTTTTGACTTGTTCGTCAGTCAAAAGTAAGCTCTTTAAGTAATTCTCAATCGTTCGATTATCGGTGGCATGAATTAGTCTATGAATATCCTTTAGGATGATTCGCAAATTAGAATAATCGTCTGTTCCTCCTAGTCCCAATGGAACATAGTGATGACAATGCACTTCACTGGCAGTTAAAAATTCTTTTAGTATCTCACATTTTCCCATAACCATAGAATACCTAGATATACGATTATCAGAATACTCAAGACTTCTACTGATTGTATTTACTGTAAGTAGTCTTGTTATCTCAACTAGTACATTTCTATCGAGTTCCTTGTGCTCGGCACTATTTCTACCCTTCTTAGAGTATGGAGTTTGACTTTGTGTATAGTTCCAAATGGTTGCGGTTTGAATATCTGCTAATGGAAACAAATAAATCCCACAAACTTTAAATGTTCGATAGTTATTTTTAAAGAATTTCTTATACACCGGAGGTGCATTAATCGGAACTTCGTATTTACCAACACTTTTTAATCGATTGAAAAATGTTAAAGATACACTGAATGTAAGCTCATGCATATCAATATTTACATGCGTGGCGTATCTAAAGTAGTTACGTAATCCTAAAACACAGGCATTATATAATTGTACGTTTTGCCGTGTTGTTGACCGTTGAATAGATTTGATTCGCTTCCTCAATTCAGATTCAATTTGTTTCTTCTTTTTCTCTGAAATGTTTGAGTTGCACACCCACTTATTTCTTTTAGGTACTACATATAGTGAGTAACCTAGAAATTCAGATTTATTTTTCCTTAGATTGATTATTCTTGATTTTTCTGGTGAAATATCAAGTTTTAATCGTTCTTTTAAGTATAATTTTGTGGCCATAAACCACTTCTGTGCAGTACGAAAATCTTTGGCCATGATTTTGAAATCATCCGCATAACGTACAATGTAACCCTGTTTTAATTTTGTTCTTTTCAAAGCACGATTGCGATTACCTGGTTCGGTATAATCATAATCTGATTGAAAATGATGCCATTGTCGTGCTATCCATTGGTCTAAATCGTTCAAAACCACATTTGATAGTAGTGGTGAAAGTATTCCTCCTTGTGGTGTACCTTTTCGTGGGATTCCTACTCCCTTTATAGGCGCTTTAAGGATTAAATAAATCAACTTTAGGACTCTTTTATCTTTGATTCCCATGTTCCATAGTTGTTTCAATAGTAACGTATGATTAACATTGTCAAAGAATCCTTTGATGTCAATATCTACGGCATAATGAAAAGTATTTCGACTAATGAGATACATAACTCTTGAGATAGCATGCCTTGCACCTCTTAAAGGTCGAAATCCATAACTATGCTCATAGAATTTTGCTTCACAAATCGGTTCTAATATTTGCTTAATCATTTGCTGAATAAGTCGATCAAACATGGTTGGAATCCCTAAAGGTCTTTTGTCACCATTAGGCTTAGGAATGAATACTCTTTTTACAGCTTTAGGTTTATATTGATTTAATCGATTACGAACCAAGTTTAAGAATTCAACCTTATCCATTGATTTGTATTGATCGATTACAAAAGAATCTATCCCTGCTGTTTTAGACCCTTTATTGGATTTAATTGTTCGATAAGCTAGTAAAATATTATTTTCTGCCGTAATCATTTCATACAATCCCTGAAATGATTTATTAGCTCGACTACCTTCATATAGCTTATCAAACGTTTCTTGCATATTGTAATACTCCCAATATTTCATTCTTGCGTTCAACTGTGGAAACCTCCTTGGTGTTTTGCCCACATTCATACCAGACCATTGAACTTCATTTTCACAAAATCAAATAAACCTTAATTAGACTTGGGGCTATCCCTCCGAGGCTTGTTATCACTCTTTCATCGGTACTGTGCCCCTACTTTCACAAGAATAAAGGAATTTCAGTTTTCACCTTATATCCACCTGCCCAGAAGTAGCTGTTTGATTTAGCAGTTTCTTGCTTACCACGTTCCAATATATCTAGCTATCCATGATAACCTTAGGCGTTTACTATAAGCCTGCGGAATTATAGATTCTTTGTTATCTATACCGAATTTCATACTTCGCGACTCTTACTTTTCGGCATTCCACCACACTATTGTGTGCTATATCTTTCGATATAGTGCAATTTTAGACCCGTACATTCGTAAATTTGTCAGTTCCCTTTGGAACATTCTCACCATAGTTACCTTTTCAGCCATCCGCCCTATCCCACACCATATGATGTAATTCAATCACTTAGGCTAGTTCAGGCGACTTCACCTAGCTTCACACATGATTCCTCTACTTATTCCTCATGCATGTAGGAGTATCAATGGAGTTGTTTCAGCTCAACCTGACGGCTTTCATTCCAACTCTCGATATATTAGTTGTTATTGCTTAAATAAATTTAGGCAACACTCTCATTTCGCACTAACGTACTTATAGAGAAACGTGTCGCACC
>NZ_JBPWAP010000186.1:0-2607 GCF_051776705.1 Bacillus cereus group sp. BceL291
GTTAGTGATAGGTAAGGATTTGAAGTTATCTCTACCTTTTCCCCCACTCCACACCGTACGTGAGACTTTCACCTCATACGGCGCTCCATCTAATTTGTTTATTGTTTAATTTTTTCTAAATTACAAGCTCTTCGATATTGGTTTATTCGTTTAACTTGTTCCACAGTCAACGAGTGTTTTTGAAAGTAGGATTCAATCGTTTGTTTATTTGTCATGTGAATTAATCTATGAATTTCTTTATGAATGATTCTAAGATTTTCATACTCATCTGTTCCGCCTAATCCCTTCGGAATATAGTGGTGGCAATGTAGCTCACTTGCTGGTAAAAATTCTTTAAGTATCTCACATTTTCCATTCAACATAGAATACCTTGCCATTCGATTATCCAAGTACTCTATACTTTCATTAGGGATATTTGCAGTTAGTAGTTTCTTAATTTCGCCTAATACCAATTTATTTAACTCAATATGTTTGGCAATCTTTCGGCCTTTTTGATTGTAAGGTGTTTGGGTTTGCGTGTAATTCCATATAGTTGCTGTTTGTATATCCGCTAGTGGAAATAAGTAAATACCACATACTTTAAATGTTCGATAATTATTTTTAAAGAATTTTGTAAACACCGGAGGTGCATTGATTGGAACTTCATATTTCCCGACACTTTTTAATCGATTGAATATTACTAATGATAGGTTAAATGCAAGCTGTTTCATTTCAATATTTACATGTGTAACATACCTAAAATAGTTACGCAGTCCAAGTACATAGGCATTATATAATTGCACATTTTTCCGAGTTGATGACAACTGAATAGCTTTTATTCGCTTTTTGATCTCAAGTTTGATTTGCTTCTTTTTCTTATTTGATATCCTAGAGTTACAAACCCATTTGTTTCTTTTGGGTACTACATATAATAAATATCCTAAGAACTCAGATTTGTTTTTTCTAAGGTTGATTATTCTGGATTTTTCTGGTGAAATGTCCAACTTTAATCGTTCCTTGAGATACATTTTTGTCGCGAAAAACCATTTTTGTGCCGTTCGGAAATCCTTTGCCATAATTTTAAAATCATCTGCATAACGAACAATAAATCCTTGTTTCAATTTGGTACCTTTCATTGCTCGCTTTTGATTTGCATTATTTGTATATGGATATGATGTTTCAAAATAGTGCCATTGGCTTGCTATCCATTGGTCTAAATCATTTAAAACTATATTGGATAGTAATGGCGAGAGTATTCCACCTTGTGGTGTTCCCTTTTTTGGAATTCCAAATCCCTTAATTGGTGCTTTTAGAATTAAATAGATAAGTTTTAACACTCGCTTATCTTTAATACCCATATTCCACAATTGTTTTAGAAGTAATGTGTGATTAACATTGTCAAAGAATCCTTTTATATCTATATCTACCGCGTAATGAAAAGTATTTCTGCTTATCAAAAACATTACTCTAGAAATGGCATGTTTTGTTCCTCTCATCGGACGAAATCCATAACTATGTTCGTAAAATTTCGCCTCGCAAATCGGCTCCAAAATTTGCCTAATCATTTGTTGAATTAACCGATCAAACATTGTTGGAATTCCTAAAGGTCTTTTATCTCCATTGGACTTAGGAATAAAAACTCTCTTTACTGCTTTTGGTTTGTATATCTCTAGTTGTTTACAAACCAATGATAAGAATTCCTTTTTATACATTGGTTTATAATTATCTATCGTGAACAAATCCGTGCCAGCGGTTTTGGACCCCTTGTTAGATTTTATTGTTCGGTATGCTAAAAGAATATTGTTCTCCGAAGTAATCAATTCATATAGACCATGGAATGATTTATTTCCTTGACTTTCTTCATATAACCTATCAAATGTTTCTTGCATATTGTAATATTCCCAATATCTCATTGTTGTGCTCAACTGTGGAAACCTCCTAGGTTTTTGCCCACATTCCTACCTGACCATTGAGCTTCATTTTCTTAAAATTAAACATAAAACAAACTAGACTTGGGGCCATCCCTCCACGTTCATTAGACGCTTCAACGGTACTGTGCCCCTACCTTCACAAAAATAAAGGAATTTCGGCTAATTACCTTATATCCACCTGCCCAGTAGTAGCTGTTTTCATTTAGCAGTTTTTTGCTTCCCACGTTCCAATATATCTAGCTATTCATGATAACCGTAGGTGTTTGCTATAAGCCTGTAGAGTTTATAAGCTCATCGTTGCTTATCCCGATTTCCTACCGTCAGATTCGTACTTCTCGGTACCCTACCACACTCTTGTGTGCTATACCTTTCGGTATAGTGCAATTTTAGACCCGTACCTTCGCAAATTCGTCAGACCCATAAGGGACATTCTCACCATAGTTATCTTTTCAGCCATCCGACCTATCCTACACCATATGATTAAAAATCACTTAGGCTCGTTCAGCCGACTTCACCTAGCTTCATACACAATCTGTCTACTAACAAATCATGCATGTAGGAGTATTAATGGAGTTGTTTCAATTCAACATGACGATTTTCATTCCAACTCTCGATATATTAGTTATTGTTGCTTAAGATAAATTTCAGCAACACTCTCACTTCACGTCTAAACGCTTATAGAGAAACGTGTCGCGCC
>NZ_JBPWAP010000187.1:0-2575 GCF_051776705.1 Bacillus cereus group sp. BceL291
ACCAGAGAATTTCATTAGTAAAAGGGTTCGTTCTCGCTCATTCATTTTATTTAGTATCGTTTGGACTTTTGTAATTTCTTCTTTTCTTATCCAATCATCGTCTAATGATGAGACATTTTGTACGTCATGGTATTGTATTTCCTTATCAATCTTCGCTTGATGCCTTTTTTCAGATCGCAAATGGTTATACGCTACATAAGTAGAAGATTTAATCAGCCATCCAGGTATGTTTTCGATTGCTTTCCAATCGCTACGATATAATTGTAAAAATACTTCTTGCGCTAACTCTTCAGCGATAGATTGATCTTTAACAATCCATATGATTTGTTTCACAGCGTAAGCATAGTACTGCTTAAATAAATCTTCAAAAGTCATGTCAGAAGCATGACTTTCTTCATTTTCTATTGTTAACATGTTAGTTAAAACCTCACTCTCAATTTGATGCCTGTATTATATAGAAACCAGAAAAACGGATTTTGTGACACTTTTTCCGTTTTTTTTTTATTATGTACTAAAAAAAGCATTCATCTAAGTAAAAGATGAATGCAAAAAGGAAAATGAAAACATAAAAACTACAACTTTTACTGTAGTTTTTATTAATGTACAAGAAAACAGTTAGTTTTTTGCCAAACCGTGTCTAAACGTACAATTTTTTTAAATATAGTGATCCCTTATAAGCTTAGCGCCACATCACAATCAAGTTAATATTCTATACTACCCCCAAAACAAAAAATTAGATTCCTTTATAACAATGGAGTTCATTTTTATCGTTTTTGGGGCAACTTGTTATTAAGTTGATTGTACATTTTATTTTTGGAACCATAACTTTGCCACAAACAAAAAGAACCATAACCTTGCCGTTTGGGCAAAGTTATGGTTCAAATCACACGCATGTAGAATTCATCATGTTTTTTTATCCGGTTGAACGTTACTTATAGGTAACGAGAGGTGATGGGGATGTTATTTATGCTAGATGAAATTATGCCACCAAGAGAGGCGTGTGATCGTTGGGGGATTATACAAGAAGCGCTGCTAATGAAATTGAAGCGAGGAAAAGATAATAAATTAATAGATGCATTGATTGAGAGTGGAAAAGTTAAATACTACAAGCCTGAAGGAAAACAACGTGGAGAATGGATTTTAACTGTAGAAGCTATGGATTTTCTCTTTCCTAAAAGGAAGGAAATAATTAAATGAATTATCCTAAAAAGTGTTAACAAAGTTATCACTTTTGAAGGGGATATTATAAATGGAAAAATACATTGTAAACTATCATACTGGTGTAACAGAAGAAGTTGAAGTAAATGATTTAAGTGAAGCGAAAAAAGTTGCTGAAGAAGGTATAGCTTACACGCAAGAAAAAATCACAATTGAAACTTTAGATGGCGAAGTCATAACAACCTCATATTGGTATGGAATATCCCCACAAGAGGATGATAATGTACTTGAAACGGTTGGTGGCGGCTTTTATCAAGTGTGGAGCGATGAACTGGGGGAGTAATTCCCCTTCTCGTTGGTTTAAAAGAATTTGCTGAGATACTAGGTTGGGATAAAGCACGTTTAAGCACAAAGTTTTCTCGACAACGAGATGGGAAGAAAGTAAGACCGTTATTACCTGAGCCAATCCAGATCCTTGCTTCTACACCTATTTGGACATTGAAAAGGAAAAAAATATAAAGCTATAATTGATGGTAGGTCTGCTGAATAAGCAGACCTTTTTTATATAAATTCTACATAAAATTTAGTATCGATGATTCCGAAAGCAACTTTACAGGGAAACGGATTTTTTCCTACTGAAGCAGCACGCATACAAGAAAGTACCCAATGTTCTAGTTCTAAAGGTAAGCGATATAATTGAATACTACCATCATTGTTTTTTACTGTTATAAGAGGCGCAGTTACCCTGGTTGTAGCAAAATCATCCGTTGTTATTATTGCTACAGCATCATTAGTGTGAAAACCAGCACCTAGAACTTCATAAATCATTCCATCTTTTTCATTAATAATCATCGGTATATTTAAATAGGGATAGTCATTTATATCGTTATGAATAATTGCTCCTGCTGCACTTTTTCTTATTTGAGCCTCTTGCATTATTTACACTCCTTTATAATGGTCTAAATGTGCTTAAGTAAATATATTCTATTTTGCATCTATTATATTATAAAATTGCAGTTTCATCTCGTTATAAAAAGCATCGGTACATATAACAGCACTATTTGGTGGATCAATATCAACAACAGTCATATAGCTAGAGAGCAAATAACCATCCTCATAATATGTAATGAGTATTTCTTCTTCAGATAATAAGGAACATAATAACATGTTCTCAATTAGTTCTTTTTCTTCATCTGTTAAGATCGGCCGAGTTACTTTATTTTTCTCCTTGATGATTTCACGTATCCCAGCAAACTGTTCAGGAATTGCTGCAAACGGAGTGAATTTTACCATTTTATCAAGACATTTTTTTAGTTCTTATAGAAATATTAATATCTCTATCTTTGTACACATATCTTCATACATAATTCTCCTTATAACACATTTCTATATTTTAAAATTTGATAAGCGGTTATTA
>NZ_JBPWAP010000188.1:0-2498 GCF_051776705.1 Bacillus cereus group sp. BceL291
CATGCCTATCCACTTAAGAATGGAAACACAATGAACTTTCGTTCATATAACCAAAAAACTCTCGAAATATTTGGTATCTTTAAAAATGGGCATACCAAATAAACCTAGATAGGTATCGTTTTTTAAAATTATGCAGCTTTCTTTTGTTTTCTCAATCCATTATATTCATAGACAACACCTAAAATATCAAAGACTGTTTTCTTTTCGTATCGATGAGATTTCCGCCCATTTTTCTGAAGCAAGTGAAACAGGCGAATTAAAATCTTTGTTATTTCTTGGGTGTTTTGTTGTATGGCTTGATACAAAATCGATAAATGATCTTGAATCATTCCAATTGCTTTATATTCACTTAATTCTTGTTTCTTTTTTTGTAAAATTAACTGGCGCATCTTAAACATAGTAGAAGAACATAAAAAAATGGCAATAAGTTTTCCATAAACATGACATTCTAATCGCTCTTGTTTAATATTTTTCCAATGATGAATTTGAAATAGGGATTTCCATGTTTTAAATACAATCTCTATTTGCCAGCGGAGAGAGTAAAAATCATGGATTTGTTCCATCGGAACGATTTCCCAAGGTGTGTTGGTAACATATAGATTCATGCCAGCTAATCGTTTGCTTTTTTCCGAATATGTAATGCCCTTTTTACTTTCCGTATACACTTGTTTTTTCATACGCTCACGAAGTTGCTTTTCCGTTAATCGATACATAATCACCCGCGTGAATAGTTTTTTATCCCTTCCAATGTAAGCTTCTTTTATTTCATAAGACTGTCCTGGTTTTAAGGTATTCATAATGTGTTCTAAATCAATTTTAATGTACTGAGATTGTTTTTTTATTGTCCCATTTCGAAAGTATTCAGGAAATTCATTTTTGGTATATACCTTATTGTTTAATTTGAGCCGTGATATATAATACGCACCACGTTGGTCCGTTTGATCTAAATCATCCAGTGAATAATATCCTAAATCCCGAATGCACAGATCCCCAGAACGTAATGTTGATAAACATTCTGTTCCAAAAGTTTTATCATTATTTTTCCCTGGATCCACTTGGAAGTTTAAAAATTGACCATTATGTAAATCATATTCTAACTGGATTTTTATACCCGCTGTTTGAGCACAACCACCTGATCCAGGATACACACTAGCTAAATGCTTTGGCACCTGGAAAATCGTTGCATCTAAAATACGAATTCGCTGAAAATAAGCGATTGAAGAGCTTGGAATCACTGATGTTTCACAAATTTTAATTTTTAGTAATGTAGAGAAAATGTGTTTTAAAAAGAAAACAGCTTTTTTATTGAAACGTTTATTAAGTCCTTCAGGGCTCATAAGAGTTCCTGTAACAGCATGAAGTTGACTACACAGTCTCACTAAAGAATCACTTGCTACCCGTTGACTGATCCAGACACAGATAGTAGCTAAATCATGACCCGAAAACTTTCGTTTCCGTTGTACAAACCCTAGTTCTTTAGCGAGATTTTCGAGAAATGAAGGAGTAAGATGTTCATATAATTCTTCAGCAAATAATTGGAGTTCACCTTGAATCGAAAGATTCATAAAAAACGCCATCCTTTCTGTATATTTTCCACAAAAAGAATAACGCTTTTTTCGTTATATGGATATAAAAGTATTGTAACTACTCAACCATACGCTTCATTTAGAAGTTTGGTAAGGAGTATGATTCCAGCAAAAATACGCCCAATTTATTTTCATTTTTCAGCATATAGATTGCTGCCTTTCTTTGTTATAAAATTTTGCACGTGGCAAGAAAAGACCCTGAGAAGGACTGAGTAGTCACACGGATTTATTGTTTAAAAAGTAAAGCTGGCACTGTAAAGGTTTGTGTTAAGCACAAATCATCTTCATCCATTTTATCAATTTCTTGATATTCAATCTCGTTTTTTTGATAGAATTTTTTCCAGAAAGCCACTGCTCTCGAATTGCTTTTTAATTGGGCCACGTAATATGTTCCCATGTGTTGTTTGAAAATCCCTAAAATCGTTTGATCTGCTATTTGTTTTCCTCTATACGGCTTTAATAAGAAAAAATCGTTAATACAAAAGTCTGTTTCAGGGGCCGTAAATGGTACTTTAGCTAATAGGATAAAGCCAATATATTTTTCCTCATATTTAATGAAATACGGGATAAGCTCCTCACGAGTACAAATAAGTTCAAAAGCATCAAATTCAAAAAATCCATTTTCATTTGGATGTAGGGTAGGGGAGAATTCGGATAAATCGTGTAAGTATAGGGCATAGAAATTCTTTAATATTTCTAGCTGTTCTGTGGACACAGCTTCTAATGTGGCGTTCATTTTAATCCCATCCTTTTAAAAAATTTGTAACTACGCAGTCACACAATTAAAACTCCTGACAAATTCCTAATATTAAGAAAAAACATTCAATTTCTTTATATTCTATCACGAATATAAAGAAAGGATGGCATTTTTTACTTTTGGGGATAGTTAACACTTTTAAGTTGATGGGCATG
>NZ_JBPWAP010000189.1:0-2480 GCF_051776705.1 Bacillus cereus group sp. BceL291
TGAAACTGAAAAGTAATTATAGTATCCCGAACGGGATACACCAGCTACTTTACACAAATGACTGACCATATTCCTTAAGTTGTATTTCATGATGACAGAACGAATCAAGATAAATTTCTGACTAGGTGGTAGTGTTATTTCCTTCTTCTCCTCCCTTCCATAAGTTTGATTTTTTTTAGCAATTGGTTTTCCGCCTTTAGTAAGTTTCGTTCGGCTTCTAAACGGGCATACTTTTCTTCTAACGTAAGCTCTCTCTCAAGAGTTCTTCCAGCGTTTTCGATACATGTATCCCTTATACCCAATACACCATTTTTTTCTATAAGCAGAACGCCATCTACTTCCCGATGACATAACTCGTTTCATTCCAATCATATCTATATCAAAACCACATTCTTCAAAAATATTTCGAGGTAGCTTTCCTTTTTCATTTTCCCCAATAAAAATATGCTTAAATTCCTCTGTATAAGTGATACCATTCTGACTTACAGATTTTACGTATAGGTTATTTGATAGAATTTGAATTTCTCTTTCTGTAAATAGTTTTTTTGTCCTTTCCAACATTCTCCGATCCCAATTTCCCTTTTATTATACAAGAAATATCCTATAGAATAGACTTTTTTCAAGTGTCTATTCTATAGGGTACATTTTAATGTTTTGCACTCTTTTTTAGTAACTCTTATATCAACTTTCCACCACAGTCAGCTCCTCCATCATTAGAAGGACTAAACCCTAAGCTTGTAAACTTATCATTCTGCAGCTGTTGCAGCTATATTTAACAATACTCTTTCTCGAGGTAGAATTACAGACCTAATACTCCGACAATTTGGCATGCTTTAGTATTCGCAACATGGTAGTACATCTCCAATCCTTTTCTTTCTGCACGAAGAATTTTCCCGCGCATTTTAGATAGATGCTGAGATACGGTAGATTGAGGTATATTTAATAGCTCCGTTAACTGTGTTACATTACAAATCTTACGATGTTCTAACTCTTTTACAATTTGTAGTCTAACTGGGTGAGCCATGATCTTAAGTAATTCTACATCTGACTCTGGAATTTTGTTCATTTCATTGTTTACTTGTAGTGTTTTCATTTTTGTTAACTTCCTTTTCATATTTTTTATTATTAAATTATGTTTTTAATGCATTTAATTAGACTTACATGTAAATCTCTCTTGTTTAGCGATCTGTTTTACTCCGATTTAATTTACTGTTTGGTTTTATGTACAGAAGTACGATTATAGCTAAAAATCCAACAAAAGATAGCATAGGTATCGAGATAAAACCAAATAAATTCAGGTAATCTTCTGTACAAGGAACTCCTACTGAACATATCTTCATCTCACTAGCAGGAAACGTTTGAATTGTAATTTGATATACAGATAATATTAAGCCGATACACGCAAATGAGAATGCATACGTGCTGACATACGGATCTCTGCTATACATTCCTATCCCCAATATTAATACTAATGGATACATGGCCATTCTTTGATACCAGCACAAATCACATGGAGGTAACTTCATCCATTCACTAAAAAACAAACTAATCAACATTGCACTTGTAGCGATTGTCCAAGCGTAGAAAATATGATACTTACGGATCAGTTCCATTTTGTATACTCCTCACATGATTTTAATTGCATGCTATACACTTTTCTCAAGCATATATGCTTCAATTTGTTTTCGGTGTTCCCTGTTCATGAAATCTACTTTAAAAGTAGTGTTATGGTTTGCCATATCTAAAAATCTTTCACTTACATACTTTTCTAGGTCAGTTCCTTTTAGATTTATAAAATCTTTTTTTGGTAAATAGATGAATAACTCATTATATTGCACTATATGCCCCAAGAACTGAATATGGATAAAAGGCGTCCATTCAAACTCGTCCATCTCTCCAAAATCAAATATCCACTCTTGTCCGAGCAAAAATCCAATTAATCCGCTTTTGGTCATAGAATCAAACATATGTCCATCGTCTATTGGTACAAAATATGTACTTGCCTTTTGAATGAAATCTAGTAAAACATACTTATCAGGATCCATCGGCTTTCGTACTCGGTTTATTAACTGCTTCATTCTAGTACTTACTGTTTCTATTATTTTAGACTCATTTACTAGCACATGAATAATAGAATCTTTTGCTTGTTCATCGAATGCGGACTGAAAATTCGCATGTGATAGCATCTATCGTTGATATGTTTCATCCTGTAAAAATCTTAATATAATTTCATGGCTGTATGCTGGTTCAACATGCGAAAGGCAATCTATGAGTTTTCGTAAAAAATCTTTTACATGTTTATTTTCATCTTTAGAATAATCTGGACAATAAGTTCCGATATACTGAATACCTGGTGAATTAGAAAAACGAAAATACGGTTCTAAAGATTTCGTATCAAGCATGTGATACTACCTCACTTTTCTATTTAGAATGTCACTAACTTATTTCCGTATTTGGAATAGCCTGTTTCTATGGATAGT
>NZ_JBPWAP010000190.1:0-2457 GCF_051776705.1 Bacillus cereus group sp. BceL291
GTGCGCCCATAAGGGGGCAAGGAAAAACGGTGATTGCAAGCTGTTAGGTCAACCCTAAAAGACCTAGTATCACTTGGCTAACCTTGGAGGGAAACTGAAAGGGGACAACAGCATGCCAAGAAAGCCGTAAGTTGGCTAAACATCAAGTCAAGACTGAGCGGCAAGATATAAAGTATAGATAAGGATGAAAGCTAAACTGCTTGAATGATAGCACAAGGGAGGCCACCGTAACTAGTCTCGAAAGATGTTTATAAACGAGATTCAACAGATATCATAAAGATAGTGTGAGTCATCTTATATGAATAGGGTTATCTGTTGCCCACTTCTATATGGAAGAAAAGTGTGAACGTCACATCCGACACTATACGTGCAAATTCCTTGTTTACTAAATGGGGATTGTCTAAGTTAGAATGCCTGCGAGGCTATTGAGGATAACTTCAAGATGTAACAGTCAAGAAGTATGGCTCATGAATATCTAATATGACAACGGAGCCTTCGTAGTAGTCAGAGCTAGGGAAAGCCTAGTACAGGGCGAAGGAAGGCAGTCTGTTAGCTTATTACCAAATTGGGGAGGTGCGAAAGGCACTATGCAATGTCCAAAAATAGTACTAAGCAATCTGCGAACGAAGAGTCTTAATAAGGAATATCAATATACAAGACTTTATCGTAATTTATATAACCCAGATTTCTTTTTATTAGCATACGATAATCTAAGTAAAAATGATGGCGCATTAACGATAGGAGTAGACCAAAGGTCTATTGATGGTTTTTCTATGAAGGAAGTGGAAGACTTGATAAGTGTTTTAAAAAGTAAAAGCTATCAACCATATCCATCTAGAAGAACCTATATTGAAAAGAAAAATGGCAAGAAAAGGCCATTAGGAATTCCTAGCTTTTATGATAAATTAGTCCAAGAAGTTATACGTATGATACTAGAAGCAATATACGATTCAAGCTTTTCTAGTTCATCACATGGATACCGAAAAGGAAAGGGATGCCATAGTGCGTTATTAGAGATAAAGCGCACATTTACAGGTAGTAAATGGTTTATCGAAGGAGATATTAAAGGATTTTTCGACAATATTGAACATCATACTCTAGTTACAATTCTTAAAAGAAGAATAAAGGATGAGGCGTTTATAGAGTTGATCTGGAAATTCTTACGAGCTGGATATTTAGAAGAATGGAAATTTCATAATACCTATAGTGGAGCGCCTCAAGGTGGAATCATTAGTCCAATACTTTCTAATATTTATCTAAATGAATTAGATACTTATATGAAAAAGTATCAGGATAGATTTGAATCAGGGAAAAAGCGACAAATAAATAAAGAGTATAGTAATTTACAGTATAAAGTGCGGAAGATTCAAGAGAAAATCGATACTGCCTATCTAAATGGAGAAGTAACACGAATTACGGAACTAAAAGAACAACAAAAAGTTTTGAAAGGGAAGTTGTTACAAACACCTTATAATAATCCAATGGATGAAAATTATAGAAGGCTCAAATATGTAAGATATGCGGATGACTTTCTTATTGGAGTAATAGGTTCTAAAGAGGATGCAATTCTTATTAAAAATGAGATAGCTTCATTTTTGAAAGAAGAGATAAAACTAGAATTATCTATGGAAAAGACTCTGATAACAAATGCCTTCAAGAAACACGCTAAATTTCTAGGATTTGAAATTAAAGTGTTTAAAAGTGAAACAACACGCATTAACAGTCTTGGGAGAGCTTCTAGGGTTCTTAACGGTAAAATTCAATTGAAAATGCCACATGAGGCATGGATAAAGAAACTTCAAAAGTATCAGGCCATTAAAATGTGTGCCGATGGCACTTGGAAACCTCAGCCAAGAGGATATTTCCAACACAATGAAGATTTAGAGATTATCACGCAATATAATAGCGAAATTCGAGGGTTATACAATTACTATCGACTAGCTGAAAATGTGAGCAATCACATGCACCGCTTTGCATATTTCATGTATTATTCAATGTTGAAAACTTTTGCGTCAAAATACAGAACACGTACGAAACAAATTCGAGAGAAATACGAAAAGTACGGACAATTTACTGTACAGTATGAGACAAAGAAAGGAATGAATAAAGTTCATTTCATTGAAAGAAAGTTTCCAATGACAAGAAATTTATCACTAGAAGGAACAGACATTTTACCAAATACTCGGCATGTAATGAGTACCACTAAATTGTCAGATAGAATCAAGGCGGAAACATGTGAACTATGCGGAACTAGCAATGTTGTGATACATATGCATCACATTAAGAGATTAAAGAATCTACGAGCAAAGTCAAATAAATCATATCTTGAACAACAAATGATAGCGAGAAATCGAAAGACTATCGCACTCTGTAAAGAGTGTCATATGAAAAGACACAAGGGCGAGATATAAAATGCAGAAGACAGATGGAGAGCCGGATACATTGAGAGATGTAAGT
>NZ_JBPWAP010000191.1:0-2446 GCF_051776705.1 Bacillus cereus group sp. BceL291
AATTGACGTTTCACGTTGTTTGTTTCGTTCAGTTTTCAAAGAACTACTTGGTCGCTCATTTGCGACTTCCTTATGTTAACATCTTCGTTAGTTAATGTCAACTAAGTTTTTTTATTTCATTTGTCGCTTGCGACGTTATTGTCATCGGCGACTTGTCTTATATTACACCTCTATATAATAATAGTCAATATTAATCTTTCATTTTTTTTAAAAGATGAAAAAGACTCTCATACCCCCTTTTATTTCTCATACATATCAATAAGATAACTGAAAGGAGTGTAGAACTTGTTCAACCCTTCTTTATTACACATCATAAGCTCCCATTCAAGAAGCCCACACTATCATAGGAAGTTTCCAATCATTCTATTTTGGAGCCAAAAACGCGGTTGTACTTCTCTTGCTAAGTGGTTCTTTTACCAGATTGATTTATTACAAACCGCTCTAAGCTATAGTCCTTTCATTCATAATTATGAATATGATATATACAAAAGTACACCTACCTATAGTGTACGACTAGGAATAGCTTTACGAGAAAAACAAAAAGAAACTTTTAAACTCGTTCGTAATCCTTATAGGAGAGCAGTCAGTTCTTTCGTGTCCTTAATTGAACCTCCTTATATGGAAAATCCCGAATGGAAACCCATCCGAAAGTTTTTATATCAAGATAAAACTTCCCCCAAAGGGATCTCATTTAAACAATTTCTATACTATCTATTTATGAAAGGGGCTCACGCAAGTGATATTAACCCACATTTCACACAACAATATATAGCTGGTGAAGAAGAATATGTGACCAATTATATATACTTAGAAAACTTCGATCAGGAAATGAAAGAATTAGAAAAACGTTTCGAATTAAAAACCGCACCAATAAATGAGTTCTCAACATCATGGCATCATCAAACTCCCTCCATGATTTATAAAGGGGATTTTAGCGAAGGCGATATTACTGATCCTTTATTTCCCCGTCATCCAACTTTTGAAAGCTTTTATGATACTGAATGTATACAACTTGTCCAAACAATATTTCAAAATGATTTCGACACATATAAATACAGCAAAGAATATCCATACTAATTTTATTCTATTATCTTTGCTAAATAAAAAAGATACCTTATATATGAGGTATCTTTTTAACGTTTCAATTATATAAATCATACTGTTTAACAGTCTCTATTCTCCACCTTGTTACCTTTTAATAGATTACATAACTTTTGCTTATCCGCCCATCCTACTCCGATTAAAACTAAACTCGCTCCCGTTATTACTCTCCATGTCAGAGATTCATTTAATAGAATAATTGAAGTAACAATACTTATTAATGGTAATGCATTTAAATATAATCCGCTTACTGATGCTGAAATTCTCTCTAGCGCTTTATTCCAAAACCAATATGCTAAAATTGTTGCTCCAATAACAAGGTATATTACACTAAGTCCCGTTTTCCAAGTTTCAACCTTTGGGAGACCGTAATAAAAAATTTCTACCAGTGCAAACGGTAAGAGAATAACAGCTCCAATAATTAAAGTTAGTGTTGTAAAAACCTCGTTTGATAAATACTGTTCTTGTTTTGGTCGTTTTAGCAAAACTGTGTAGAAAGCAAATAGAAAAGTACTTAATAATATCAGTATATCTCCTATTAAAGACACTTCTTGATTAGCACTTTTAGATGGAATCGTAATAAAGAGTACTCCTATAGCACCCAATATAATTCCTATCCAATAATTCAATCGAATTTTCTCTTTCAAAAAGAGTGCTGAAAAAAGAATTGTAACTAATGGTAATGCAGCATCTATAATACTCACATGTAATCCACTGGTTAGAGAAATACCGTAGGATGTAAACATAAAATAACCAGCTACACCGGTAAAAGCTAACAAACTCATTCTTTTCCATGGAACTTTTTTATGTACAACTGATTTTTGTAGTTGCTTAAATGAGAATAGCATACAAATTCCACCTGCAAAGAAAAGACGAATAAACAACAAAGTAAACGGCTGAATAGATTCTAACGCCCATTTTGTTGGCGCAATGGCTGTGCCCCATAATATAACAGCCACTAATAACATGCATATTTCTTTCATAATCCCCCACACCCATCAAAAATATATGTTAACTACCTTAATTATAGATTTTTTCTAATGTAAAATCCTTTAAAAACACAAAAGGTTATGTTAAAAGAGCTAGATTGCTACTTTTCACATAACCTTTTTATATAAGATCACAAACATTCTTGTTACATCTGGACTATATTCTTATAAAGGTAATTCTTACCTTTATATTTTAAATAATAAAAATAAACACAAAAAAACCTAAGTCGAAACGACTTAGGTTTTTGCTTGGCGACGTCCTACTCTCACAGGGACAAGGTCCCAACTACCATCGGCGCTAGAGAGCTTAACTTCCGTGTTCGGTATGGGAACGGGTGTGACCTCTCTGCCATCAT
>NZ_JBPWAP010000192.1:0-2434 GCF_051776705.1 Bacillus cereus group sp. BceL291
ATGGGAGATCCCGGTGGTGGAATGGGTTAACCTTTAAATAATTAGAATGCGATTGTCTCATAGGAGGCAATCGCATTCGTTGTTTTTAGGGATATTTCCTAAATATCAAATTCGAAATACAAGAAAAGTTTGTGAATCATTCACAAACTGATAGCTGATACGAAATC
Organism: Bacillus cereus group sp. BceL291; assembly: GCF_051776705.1. NCBI lineage: Bacteria > Bacillati > Bacillota > Bacilli > Caryophanales > Bacillaceae > Bacillus > Bacillus cereus group sp. BceL291. The sequence continues at coordinate 168 of NZ_JBPWAP010000192.1, forward strand.
AAATTTTTAAACTATATTGTTAGTAAGGTTGCAAAAACCCTTGTGTTATCAAATCTACTGATAACACAAGGGTTTCCAAAGATTATTCCGCGAGGGCGGGGCACTGAAAATGCGTAGCCCCTTTATACAGGCTAATATTAAGCAAGTGCATTTAACTCACGTATCATAAAAAAATACTGAAAAATAATTTTACATTCATTTGGCAAAATGCTTTTTTATGAAGTAGGTGTAGTCAATAAGAACCTCTAACACTTCTTGCTGTTTTTGTGGAGGCAAATCGGATATTGCTACTTTAATTAATTCTAATTTACTTTCTAGGGGTGCATTTCGCCCGAATAGTTCATCTATGGAGACATTATGTATTTCAGCAAGATTCATGATGGAATCTGCATCAGGATCAGCTTTCCCATATTCCCAATTTGCATAAGTAGTGCGGGCAATGTTTAGGCGATGTGATATATCGGATTGGGTATATCCTTGTTTTTTTCTCAATTCAGCAAGTCTTTTGCTTAGATGGGACATATCATCACCTTTTCCTTTCTGATTTATAAAGCTAGTGTAAAACAGAAAAGGTAAATTGTGTCCTAATGACTAATAATAAGTCATAATTTAAATTAATTTGTAATAATTAGTTTAAATGTTATGATGATAGAGAAATATTTAGGGTTCTATGAGCAAAAAAACAGGAAGATATCGAAACATTAAATCGAGTTTCTTCCTATTATATATACTTACTAAAATAATGAATTTCCTATATCTATTGTGGCCAAGTTTTGACGTCTTGTACGCTCTCTTAAATAACGTTCTGTAGTCATGATAGATTCATGCCCTAAATAGTCCCTTATTTTTTTTAGTTCCACACCCTTTTCCATTAAGTAATTAGCCATGAAATGCCTACAAGTGTGAGGAGTGATTCTATCCTGTCGGTAACGCAGAAAATCTAAATTTATTTCTTCTATTTTTTTGGCCACAAGAGAAGAGAGATAGTCCGCTCGATAATTTGATCCATCAGCTTTAGGGAGAAAAGCGGAGGTACTCGATGCATCTAGTTCTGTTGTTTGTTTACGTAAACTTCGAACATGGCATAAAGCATCCAATGTATCTTCAAAGATGCGAACTTCCCTACTTTTATTCCCTTTACCAACTACACGAAGTAAATAGGCATTTAAAGATGAATGAAAGACCAAATCTGCCCATTTAGCAGTTGCGATTTCTTCAATTCGTAGTCCTGTTGTAGTTAACAGGAAAAATGTAGTGTAAACAAAATAGTTGGATTTTTTCAGTTCATCTAATATCTGGGTAACTTCTTCTGGATAAAGGTCACGATTGACTAGCTCTTCTTTTTTTACGGATACTTTTTTAAGGCGACTACTAAAGTTGTCTGAGAGTCCGTTATTATCATACACATATTTTAAAAACTGCTGAACTACTGTTTTCTTTTTACGTAATGTAGTGGCAGCATAATTTTTGCTTAATTCATAGAAATAGATTTCCATCTCATTATGGGATAATTCCTGGATGGTTCCAATAGATTCTTTTATGTAACGAAGAAAATGAGAAAGATCGTGCAGATACTGTTGTTTGGTTCGCTCACTTCTTTTTTTTGTTAAAGATGGCTCATCATGTAAAAATAGATAAACCAACGATTCTTCGCTTAATTGCGAATAGTCAATATTACGGATACCTAAACCCATAATGTTTTCAAAATGACTGCTATCAAAAAAATCCGATTTTGATTTTACAATTTGGTTATTATGTTCGTAATTTATAATATTCAAATCTAAACACAACCTTTAACAGAATGAAATAGTAAACATATATTTTTATATAAATTTTTATGATTCTAATTATACCACAATAAACTTATAATTTATCGTGGTATAAACTTAAATGATCAAAATAATATTTTTACCTTAAAATTTAACGTTTCTGTTTAGATGATATATAATGGAAATGTTAAATTCGTTTTTTTGTACATTTCAATCCAAATGCGGTAGGAGGAGATTTTTTTGACTCATCTTCGTCGAAAAATTTTACAAGAAATCCATAATTTAGAAGATGCACATTGTTCAATTTGCCCTCTGAACAACCTATCAGTGAATTGTACAGATGAGCAAGAACAGGCAAAACAAAGAAACTACAAACATTGTAAAGGGTGTCCCATTTTCGATTCCATCCGAGAGAAAGGAGATCAATTGAATTCTTTGTCGAAAAAGAGTACATTTAATAAGGTACGAGAACGTTATATGGAAAATCCATTTAAATAT
>NZ_JBPWAP010000193.1:0-2380 GCF_051776705.1 Bacillus cereus group sp. BceL291
TTAAACTCCGGTACTCAATTTGATCTTATGAATATTATGCTTGTACCAACTAATATTTCACCACTTTATTAAAGTTTGAGGTTCTTATGTAAATATAAGTTTATAGTTTTTAATCTATCTACTAAAATTAAGTATATATAATGTATGGATGTTAGAGGTTGTCTTAAAGTAGTTGAATGATTACTCTGGGGCAACCTCTTTATTTTTATTATCAGCTGGTTATATTACAAAAGAATTAGAATACTTCCCAGAAACCGATAAGGTATGGATTGAGATTGGAGAAACGGAAGGGACATTCATCGTAGACAGTGTAGAATTACTCCTTATGGAGGAATAAGGTATGTTTTGAAATGTAATGTGTACAAATAGAGAATGGTCGTCGCACAAAATTGGCAGATAAATAAGGGGATTTTTATATAAAAAACGGGTATCACTCTTATGAAGTGAACCCCGAAAACGGGACACCAATCAAAACACCTAAACCACCTATCCCCTAAATTCTTTAGGGGATAGGTGGTTTAATTTTTCTTGAATTCGCACACAATTGTAGTAATGAATGTATTCTAGCACAATCTTTCGCACAGTTGTGTTGGATACTTTTGTTATCTTTTGTGAATAGAAAGCTTCACTTTTTAAATGACCAAAGAAGCTTTCCATGCCGGCATTATCATGGCAATTTCCTCTCCGGGACATGCTGGTGATCATGCCGTTTTCTTTGGCATACGCTTGAAATTCTTTTGCTGTATAAATACTTCCTTGATCCGAGTGAAGAAGGACATCTTTTACTTTTCGCCCTCTCATTGCTTGTTTCAATGTTTTCATAGCTAATGTCAATGTTTGTGATTCGCTGATGACATAACTAATAATTTCACGATTAAAGGCATCCATGATCGTTGATACATACAAGGTACGCTCTCCAAATAAGAGATACGTCACATCCGTAAACCACTTTTCATTTGGTTTGGATGCATCGAATTGGCGCTCCAATCGATGAGGGGCTACCATTGGTTCCGCACCATTGATATATTTCTTTTTCTTTCGACGCACTTTTGAAAGAATATGATTTTGTCTCATGATTCGTAATACTTTTTTATGATTGACACACAGTCCCATTTTTCGAAGAGTAGCGGTCACTCTTCGATATCCATACCGGAATTTATGCCTAAGACAGACGTCCTTTACTTTTTCTTCTATATCATCTTTCAGATCTTCCGTTCGTTGTAACCAACGATAAAATGTAGAACGGGGTAATTCTAATACGTTACACAAGTCTTTTACCGTTATTTTTGTTTGTACATTTCTCCATAAAGTAACTACAGTTTCTGGTTTCAGCCCCTTTCGATTTCCAGATACTTTCCCCATACAAGTAATTTTGTTTTTAGATGTTTATTTTCTAACCGTAGCTGTTCTAATTCAATGAGCTCTTTTGGTCCTTTTCCATAAGAATATTGTTTTCCTACAGGTTGTTGAAAACGATACGTTTGATCTGTACGATACCATTTCATCCATGTCTTAATTTGGGAAACATTTTTAATTCTGAGTTTCTCCATAATTGCACGATTTGAATAACCGTCTTTCTTCATTTCAATGACTTTCCACTTTGTTTCTTCTGGGTAATGAACTCTTGTCTTCAAACGAAAAACACCTCCAATGAATTTGCATACTTAGTATGCGAATTCAGGAGGTGTTTTTTTCATGTACCACTATTCGGGTTCACTTCACTCTTCAGAGAGCGATGTCCGTTTTTTATATGGTGTGTGCTAATGATAAGTGCGCACGAAATTATATTGTCAAAATAGTATTTACTTGAGAAAAAGATCATGTTATGTAGAGATATTCCCTTATAATACCTGTTCCACGTTCATAATAGTTGGATCATACATTAAGACAAAGACAGTCGCAAATTTATATTTCTGCATAAAATATATAGTTAAGAACCTAAAAAGTATGATACGAATCAAGTAGTAGGATAAAACTGAAAAAGGTAGTGTAGCTACAATGAATAAAAAAATAAGAAATGAAGATGAGCATTCATCGATAGAATTATCATATAGTAATTCAAAAAATCAAAAGCATAAGGTACCATTTTGTTGTACAATTTCAGTTCCTAACGGATGGGAAGTTTTATCAGAATGCCAGCCCAAAATCGTCTATCAACTTGATTGTCTGTCAATTATAAAAGAAACGTGTCGCAAAGTGGTTGAGGTAAAAGATTGTGGTCAAACGGAAATCGATGTTAATGTGTTAAAAATAAAAGGATGTATCTCTTTTATAAATGCTAACTTAAATATGTACATTAACGCTTGAATAAATATGTACATTTTCAATTGGATTCTCCATACTGACTCTGAGGTGGTTAGTATGTATATTAAGCTAGATA
>NZ_JBPWAP010000194.1:0-2250 GCF_051776705.1 Bacillus cereus group sp. BceL291
ACTCGTCTGAACAGTTATCCTGCTCTTAATTGTTTTTGTTGTTTCTACAATCTAGAACAGTCCTCGTTGTCGCTTATGCTTGCGCATTACTTAATCGAGAACGTCTCGCACACCATTATATTTTCCTCCTAGAACGTAAAAAAGGACACACCTGTACCGTTGGAATGGTACGTAAGGTGTGTCCTTCACGTAAGTCATTTTTTATTTGTATAATTATTAATTAAAATATAACGTTTTTATGTAATATGTGCAAGTATTATTTTTTGAAAAGGGAAAAGTTAAAATACTATATCTAACCTTTCCTCCTAATTTAAGCTAGCTTTTCCCTAAAAATATAATCTTGAATAAAAAGTTATTTTAGGTTTCTATAGGTATTAATCAAAAAAATCATCTAATTCCTTACTCATTACATTAGATGTATTTTTCTTTTGTTGCTGGTTTTTATTAAGTAGTGAATTCGTATTGTTATACGTATTCTTTTGTTTGGCCTTTAAGCCTTTTTGGCGTTCTTTATAGTTCATATGTTTATCTTCATGCTGCTCTTCATTATTTCTAGTGTTCTCTACCAAATTCTTTTCTAAGTTTTGATGAACAGTAATGCTAATAGATTCGTAAACTTTTGCAACCTCTTCATCAAGTTTATTTTCTTTAGTGGGATTAACTGTTTTTGTAGCTGGTTTCAAATTAGTTTTCATATCTGTTTTTGCTTCCTCTAATACTGTAGTTATAAGTCCCTCTGTTAGAAGCTTTTTTTGCAATGGATCAGTCTCAACAGGAAATCCTAAATGAATTGGGTAATCTATATCCCTTTTTGGTTCCAACATAGTATTAGATACCTCTTTCTTCCGTTCTGCTAGCTCCATATTTTTTTTAGGACTTACAATTTCCATATGTGTCTCCTTTGTTATACCCGGCAGCTCGCCATTCCGTTGTAAGGCATCTTGTAATCTTGAAGCACGTGTATAATCGATTTTAAATGCGTTCTGTAGTGCATGTATAGAAGCATTCCCTGATTCCTTAACAAAGGCCACTACATCATCATATAGGATGTCTTTAAAGAAGCCTGTTTCCTCTTGCTGTGCTTCTGTTTCTTCGTTTGGAATGCTATTTTCTCGTGAAGTCGTATTATCTAAATCTGTATTAGATGAAGGAGTAGTATTGATTTGAGAATCCTTTGATAATATCGACGTACTATTATTGTTTGAAATTAAAACTTTACGAGGGCCATTCCCAGTGTAAGTGCTCACAACCTGATTGTGTTCTAACTTCTCAATAAATTGTACAGCCTTTATATGGCTGATTCTGAATTTTCTTTGCAAAAGAGATGGTGAGATTTGTTGTGATTCGATCACAAATGCCTTAATTTCTTCATACAACTTATTTTCAGTTTCTTCAATAACATGTACCTGTTGACTGACAGCCGTAGAATAATCAGAAAAAGTTACATTTTCTACGGTGTTTGTTTCATATTCGGACTTGTGTTCTTTATAATTCTCCAACTCTACAATATGTTGGTTCTTATTGTTTGTTTCTATGGAATTATTTTGTCCTATTTTATCACCATGCCTAGGTGGAAATGATTCTATCTGTTTTATATTATTTGCATCTACATGTTTCATAGGATTTGATTTTGCGATAGATTCTTCAATGAGTCGAAGACGTTCGTTTTCCCAATATTGTCCAGACTTAATCTCTACTTGAATGATTGCTTGAGCAAATTCCTCTTTGGGTACAAAGTTACTAGTAATTTGTTGTACAGGTTGTACATGATTGTCTTGTACAATACGCGCAGCACAAATGAAGGCACCTTGTGCCATGATATCTCCTGGTGACATAACGACTTCTTTTAATTTTTGATATGTCGAACCTAAGCGACTAACGGGATTCTCTTGCATAGGAGAAATCCCTTGTTCAGATTCAGATTCTTTAAATTCCTCTGTTTCACCAAACATGTCAGAGAAAATTTTCGCATCATAAGGTGTTACATCACCAAATATCATCTTGTTACGGAACGAACCTAGTAAAGTAAACATATACTGCTCTGTGAAATCCAAAGCTAATTGAGATAGTGTTTGGCTAGCAATTGTCAGAATGACTTTATATTTACGAGATTGTGCAGGGAACTCTTTGAACGGGCGCACAAATGTGTAGCATCCTAGCCCGAGAGGGCTGGGGTAGCTACTAACCCTTACGGGTCGCGATAGGTAAAGCTTTGAAGTTATCTCTACTTTTTCCCCCGCCCCACACCGT
>NZ_JBPWAP010000195.1:0-2204 GCF_051776705.1 Bacillus cereus group sp. BceL291
AAGTTGGTCAATTGAATTAGATGGAGCGCCGTATGAGGTGAAAGTCTCACGTACGGTGTGAAGTGGGGGAAAAGGTGGAGATGATGTCAAAACCTTACCTATCACTATTGGAAATCCATGCACTCACCATATTATACAAGTACTCCGTCATTTTTACATGGAATGAAACTATTGCCTGAAACAGTCGGATTTATTGAAGAAGATACGCCACAAACTATTGCTAAAATGAAAGAACGTGCTCTATCTGTTTCTAAATTATCCGATGGGATTATTGGGGCATTTTATCATCCTTACTTAGGTGTGAAACCATTAAAAGAAGTGTTAAAAGATCTAGAAAGTATTCCAAATATAGAGTGGATTGATTTACAAAAGGAAAAGAATGAAGTAAAAATGAAAGATATTCATATTACGACGAATAAAGACGGCATTCACGTTGAAAAACCAACCAGTGCGAATGACATAATTGATTATATAAAGCAATATGGCTTCTTCCTTATACTGGGGTTCGTTATCATTGTCTTTCTTTTATTATTAAAACGTGCGAAGAAATTAGAATCCTAATACAAAACCACCGAGCGGAACGCTTGGTGGTTTTTTGTCATATATCAAACCGTGGCATTTTATTAAATACATTCAATTTTCACTTTTTCCGTTACATGATTAAAACTATAATTCTCCTATCCTTTCAAATAAAATCGACTTGTATTTTCATATATTGTTTTTGCGACCTTATCAATGGATATGTTTTGTATAGAACTAATTTCCTTTAATACATCTCGAATCATTCTCGGGTGCGTCATAACATCGTCTTGAAATTCCCACGGTCCATCTGTTTCTACCATCATATATTCAAGCGGATAATACGAAACAATTTTTCTAATCTTCTCCTTATGTAAAACATCCGGTGTAATCGAAATATAATAACCATTCTTCATCATCCGTTTCATTGTTTCATCACTTCCTTTAAACCAATGGAAATGTGCACGTGAAACTTTATATTTCTCTAGCAAATCACATACAGTGTCAGCATCTTCATAAACTGCGTGTAATATAATCGGCAAATTATACTTACTAGCTAGTTCTATAAATTTTTTCAATACAGCTATGTATGGATCTACAGCAATGCTTTCATCTTCTTTCCTCAAATAATAGGGCAAACCTACTTCACCAATCGCAACAATTTCCTCTGCGTTCTGTTCAATAAGTTTATAAATCTGTTCACACTCTTCTTTATGAATCTGTTGCTCTGGATGAAACCCTATCGCTGGATATATAAAGGGATACTTCTTCGCTAAAGATAACGTTTCCTTACAAGATTGATAATTCATAGATACAGCAATAAGCCCCTTTATTTCATTACTATTTTCCACCTCTTTCAGTAATCTGTTCTTCTCTTCATCCTTATATTGATCAACATGTATATGACTATCAATCCATTTCATCTTTATGCCCCCATAAAAAAAACAAGAAAGGACTTCCTTTCTTGTTTTAGCATCTATATTATTTAACAATTAAGTTTGTTATGATATCAAATAATCCAATACACACTACGGCAACAGTAAAGTAGCTACAGAAATCTTTAATTGGTAACTTCACTACTTCTTCTTTACGCATCCCATTTTTCTCCCTTCTTACTAGATCCCTAATTATTTTTCTATCTGTATCTATTATGCAAAAAATATGACAAATTTACTATCGAATTAACTTACGTAAACCTTACAATGTTGTAAGGTTTAAAAAAGGATCCTCATCTTTATTCAGATGAGGATTATTAAAAATTAGTTGGTTTTTCATTCTTCATTACAAACAGAAAGTAATACATTAAGACTTTCTAGTTACACTATATGAAAATTACTATCTTTTAACTATCGAATTACATTACAGAAGACTTACATGTTTGTAAGTTATGTGTAATGTAATTCGATAGTTTCCCTTACTTATATTTCGTACAATAAAGTTAGAAAGTAAGCCAAATAAGAAGAACAATCACATAACCAAATTGCATTGCTAGTAGCTACTCTTCTTATACCTTTCACCCATGCTACTACAATGTACCCCCTTCCCCTTTATATAATAAAAAAGCCTTAGTCTATATTGAAGTGCACCCCAATTGTTAGACACAGTCTAACAATTGGAGGTGCATTTTTTATGGCTAAATTTTCTTCAAAAGAAAAAATCCAAGCGGTGAAACGATATTTAGATGG
>NZ_JBPWAP010000196.1:0-2196 GCF_051776705.1 Bacillus cereus group sp. BceL291
TACTATCTCTTTTTACTATTATTATAGCTTCTACAAAGAGACAAAAAAAGAGAACTACCTATCGTTGTATACGTTATCTCTACTCATATATTATACTATTGTTAACACCATTCCTCTTCCTTTTGGCATATTAGCGTTATTCATGATTTGTGGCCCCCTATTAGTGTATTTCTGTGTCTAGCTGTAGCGCTATGCGTGTAGGAAATCCCTCGTAAAATACTGTTTTTCCCAAACTTTGTGCGTATTTCATCCATTACTTTTGTTAGCTTCACTTCTTGTTCTCGTTTCGTGACATTATCAAAAAGAGAAATTTGTTCTTCTCCTTCTTGAATTAAGTTTGTTAAGGATATGTTTATGCTGCGAATGGGTTCGCCAGTATATTGTTGATGCAAAAAGTATGTACAGATATGATAAATATCCATTGTTAAATTTGTTGGACGGTTTAAAGTATGTGTTTTCCTAATTCCACCTGTATAACTCTTGCTATAACCAACAGAGAATTGAACGGTTTGAGCAAGTTTGTTTTGTCTTCTAAGGCGATAACAGACTTCTTCAATATGTTCCAATAGAACAATTGGGAATTCTTCTATTGTATAGTCGCGCATTAGAATTTGGCTTTTTCCGATTGAAGTTGTAGCAGGGACGTATTTTTCCGAAATACGGCTGAAGTCGATGCCGTTGCTATGTAAGTGCAATTCCTCCCCAATCTTGCCGAAGCTTTGTTTTAAGTATTTAAGAGGGTAATTGGCTAAATCCCCAATAGAATGTATCCCTTTTCGATTCAATTTTTCTTCTGTTTTGTACGAAATGCCCCAAAATTTATTGAGTGGTCGTATACTCCATAATTTTGTTGGGACATCTTCATACTTCCAATATGCGATACCTTCTTTGTTCTTCTTTGCTTCAATATCTAAAGCAACCTTACTCATTAAAGGGTTCGGAGCAATTCCGATGGTACATTCAATGCGTGTATGCTCATATATTTCACGTTTGAATTTCAAAGCAAATTCATAGGGATCGTTAGCAAATAAATGAATGCTATCAGTAACGTCCAACAGAAATTCATCTATGGAATACTGGTGGAAATCCTCATAAGGAACGTATTGTAAAGCTAACTCCGTTATGTAATTAGAGCATTTTATGTAAGTACTCATAATCGGATTCACAACAAGAATATCTTTTCTTCGAGGAATCTCGTAAAGCCTTGCCATCTTTTTTACGCCCAGTGCTTTCAGTGGTGGAGTTGCAGCTAATAAAATTGATCCGCTCCTGTTCACATCACCTACTACAGCCAACTTTGTATGCATAGGGTCTAACCCCATTTTAATGCAACTAACTGAAGCGTAAAAGCTACGTAAATCAACACATAAGATGATTCTATTCGGTAGGATTGAATAGTCATACACTGTGATTCCTCCTTAAATCAAAAGAACGTTTGTTCTTATTATATACGAACCTGTGTTCTTTTATAAAGAGTTTTTGTTTAAAAATAATTTTTTACATAAAGAAAAGACACTCTTATATGAGTGTCTTTCAGATATTCTGCTTGTGGGAGCAGCAATTCTAATACCAATCGGCAATAAGAAGGTATAGATATATATTCTCTTACTATTGATTAAAGGAGCAAACTCAACAAGAAAAGACACTATACAGTGTCTTTTCTTGTTGAGTTTGCTTTAAGGAAAATGTAGTGATTAATCAAAGAATCTTGGATGCTTCTTGATTCATCTTAGTATAGCATTTATATATAATTTTAATATACAAAAATAAAATTATATGAATATGTTTTCCTCAAATATTATTAGGATATTTTTCTATATTTAGAACTATGCTAGTAGATTGGTGAAAAAAAGTTATTATGTAGACATAATAACTTTTTTTATAGTTATATATCGAAATTCAAATGATCGTAATAGGTGAATTGATTGTAAAATATATACAATTATAGTCGGTTATATTACTATTATTATAAATATTGGAAATAGAGGGTGATACATGTAAATGCTTTAAGTGAAAATCGGAACTTCAAATAGTAAGTTTATAGTTTTGGGAGGAGAAGAAAAAATTAAATTCTGGGGGTTAATTCACATGCCCATCAACTTAAGAACAAAAATAAAATGAACTTTCGTTCAAAGCAACTAAAAAACTCGTAATGTACTTTTGGTATTGAAAAGTACACACACCAAATAAACTCTA
>NZ_JBPWAP010000197.1:0-2182 GCF_051776705.1 Bacillus cereus group sp. BceL291
TATAAATGCTAACTTAAATATGTACATTAACGCTTGAATAAATATGTACATTTTCAATTGGATTCTCCATACTGACTCTGAGGTGGTTAGTATGTATATTAAGCTAGATATTCAAACAGAATTTGAGGTTAAAAGTCTTTCAGACTTACCAAATTTTAAAAAACTAATGGGGAACTTAAAAATGAAGATAAATAAAAGTCAATTAGCCAGAGAATTGAATGTGGATCGGCGTACCATAGATAAGTATTTGAATGGTTTTACACCAAAAGGGACAAAAAATAAAACATCGAAAATCGATACATATTATGAAGTGATTGCAGCTCTTTTATCTAGTGATTCTAAACAAATCTTCTACTACAAACGAGTGTTATGGCAGTATCTAACAGACAATCACGGTTTAAAATGTTCACAGTCTGCATTTCGTGCTTATATTAATAGAAAGCCTGAATTTAGAACATATTTTGATGAGGGGAAGCGTATTTTATCAGGTCATTCAGTGGGTGTCCGTTATGAGACACCTCCAGGAGAACAAGCTCAATTAGATTGGAAAGAAAGCATACGATTTGAAACCAAAAGTGGCGAAATCGTATATGTGAATGTAGCTGTACTTTTATTGTCCTACTCGAGATTTAAAGTTTTTCATTTGAATATTTCAAAATCACAAAGTGTTTTAATGTCATTTATGACAGAGGCATTTGAAATGTTTGGTGGTGTACCGAAGGTAATTGTCACGGATAATATGAAGACGGTAATGGATGAAGCTCGAACAGAACACTTTACAGGAACGATTAACAATAAGTTTGCCCAATTCGCTCAAGATTTTGGATTTAAGGTACAACCTTGTATCGCAGGGCGACCAAATACCAAAGGGAAAGTAGAAGCGCCAATGAAACTTCTAGACGAAATTCATGCTTATCAAGGAAGATTCACTTTTGAAGAATTACATGAATTTGTGCAAAAATTATGTGCAAGAATTAATCAAACATTTCATCAAGGGACTGGTAAGATTCCAGTGTTTGCCCTAAAACAGGAAAAGAATCTCCTACAACCACTCCCGAAGAGCGCGATAAGAGATTCCTATATGATTAAGCATAAACTTGTAAAAGTTAATACATCAGGCATGATATCTTACAAATCGAATCAATACTCAGTTCCAGCTGAATATCAAGGTAAAACCGTCGGTTTACAAGTATATGATAATCAAATATATGTTTATCATAACATGAAGTTAATTGTACAACATAAAATCAGCCAATCTAAGCTCAATTATAAAGAAGAACATTATAAAAAAGCATTGGCTAAGTCACTACCTAAATATCCGAACATTGACAATTTGGCGAAACAAAATTTATCAGTAATTGGTGAGGTATATAGAAATGAAGAATAGCTATCAACAATTAACAACAAACCTAGAGTATTTAAAATTAAAACAAATGGCACAACATTTAGGTGACGTAGTCGATTTTAGCATTAATAATGAATTATCCTTCGTAGAGACACTTGTTAAACTGACAAACTATGAGATTGATGTACGAGAACAAAATATGATTCATTCTATGGTGAAAATGGGCGCATTTCCTCATAGAAAGGAGGTTGATGAGTTTGATTTCGAATTCCAGCCGAGTATTAATAAACAACAAATCTTAGATTTTATTTCTCTACGTTTCTTAGAGCAACAAGAAAACATAGTATTTTTAGGACCTAGTGGTGTTGGTAAGACCCATTTGGCCACGTCTATTGGTATAGCAGCAGCTAAAAAGCGAACAAGTACTTATTTTATTAAATGTCATGATTTACTTCAAAATTTAAAACGTGCCAAGATTGAGAATCGCCTAGAATCTCGTTTAAAGCACTATACAAAATACAAATTACTTATTATTGATGAAATTGGGTACTTGCCTATTGATCCGGAGGATGCAAAATTATTCTTTCAATTAATCGATATGCGTTATGAAAAGCGTAGTACCATCCTAACGACCAATATCAACTTCAAGTCTTGGGACGAAGTATTCCAGGACCCTAAACTCGCCAATGCCATACTAGATCGTGTCTTACATCATGCCACGGTGGTCAGTATTGTAGGACAATCCTATCGAATTAAAGATCATTTTAGCAAAGAAAATGATTGATTTTGTACATGCTTAAACAAGCGAAAATGTACATGTTTATCTTGACATTTACA
>NZ_JBPWAP010000198.1:0-2173 GCF_051776705.1 Bacillus cereus group sp. BceL291
AAGTGCCCATTTACACAGTTAACTGCCATGGGTTTCCTTTCAGTCATACAACGTTCACCCAAGTGAATAATAATTACAACTCATACGATTACAAAAGCCGTTTCCTAATTGTTCAGGGACCCATGCACGGATATTCTAAATGAGTAGGTGGCGGGCAAACTTCAGCCACACCAACTACGCATTTAGTTTATCGATGTGCATCTCCTAATCAATAAGACTACATTTTCGAAACATAACCGTTACTTCAACTCAAACATATTCCCTTTTTGATTCAATTGTTGCTGCGTTACATTTTCAAACATCATACTCAACATTTGTTGCATCTTTGGCATTTGTTCCAACATAACCTTTTGATTCACATAATTCTCTAAAGCTAAATGAACTAAAGTGCTTTTCGGTACACCACTTTCTTTGCTATACTCGTCCAACCAATCATTTAACTTTTTACTGATACGTGTATTAACACGAACCATTTCACTCATCTAATCACCTCTTGTATATCGTACTACATAAATATAACATCAGTTTAAACACAATATCAACACTAAGATACACCAGAACAATGTAAAAGTGGGACTCTATCCGCTATTAATATAAACAAGTTAAGAAAAACAAAAAGAGAGCATCATATTGACACCCTCTTGACACACAGAGAAGCACACGCTAATATCATAAACGAGTATAGTTCTTAATATTTTCTAATATAGATAACCAACAGTCCTGTAGAATGGGGTCCACCGCCAAGTGATCCATTTCTTCAAGGGCTTTTTTTATACTCTCTTTAGTTCTACGAGGGAACTCTTTCATATCCATAGTTCCATTAGAATAACAAATCAAACAAGCTTTTAATGCCCCTTTAACATTATTCAAATTAAAAATCGAGAATGTATAAGATTCATCAATACTAAACGGAGGACTCTTCCTTATTTCGTCTACCACTACACCGTCAGAGTCTCTCCAACTATACTCAATACGAGTCAAATTCTCTTCTTCTATCATTCTTTTAAAATGATTATATAACTCCTTTTTCTTATCATATATCTTCAAATATCCATCTTTATTTCTATTTCCATAATAAACAGTTCCTTTATGTCTATCCTGTTGCTTTCCTGTTTTACTATAAGACACAATATCACTCATATGACGCTCTATATCAAAAGCAATATCCATACCATAAACCACTCGCTTATTAGACTTCAAAACTGCATTTAACGTATGAAAAACGGTTTCAAACACTTTTTCATAACTATCTTTTTGCAACTCGTTATTTTCAAATTTAGAAGGGTTAAAATCAACTTTCATATCATAGCTATCTTTTTCCTTTTCCGAATTATGTTTCCACCCTATATAAACTGCACCTTCACCATATCCAATATGTATAACTCTATGATAATCTCTAACAGACGTCCCATGTTCTGACCTAATAGGTGTATTCGGTAAAAAAATCTGCTTTGACGATATTTTAGTTAAAACATCACTAAATTGTTTCTCTGTTACATCTTTATACTTAATCATTAGCCTATCCAAATAAACTTGCATAAAATCTATCCCGCTCCTTATTTTTTATTAAACATGTCATTTTGTACACGATTTTCGGCTATTAGAATGTCCGAAAATGTCTTCGCCACATTTCTACAATTTACCCACACATTGAATTATACTGTTCAATCTCTATCGTGACTTCAAAAATTTCTAATTGCCCTAAATAAGAACTAATAGCATTATCCAATAAAAACTCAACATTCTCTGGATCAACTACACTTTCACCAGGAACTCCAAACAACTTTACACGTAATTCGCTAATTCTTTTCAAATCATTCAATTGTCTTTCTGTCAGTTTCAAATTGTTACCCTCACTTTCTATCAATCTGCTCCTACACCTCCGTTACCTCGCCGACCGTACGCTCTTCTCACTCATTCCATTTCGTTTGCCATCAGTTCACGCGCCGTCGTGTCCTTTGAGAGTCCACTCCGTCACCTTACCTTCTGTCTGCACTTCACTTCATTCATGTCGCTCCCTTAAGTCGTCTACTTCCGGCTCCGTCGAATACACTTAATAAATAAGTGCCCATTTACACAGTTAACTGCCATGGGTTTCCTTTCAGTCATACAACGTTCACCCAAGTGAATAATAATTACAACTCATACGATTACAAAAGCCGTTTCCTAATTG
>NZ_JBPWAP010000199.1:0-2165 GCF_051776705.1 Bacillus cereus group sp. BceL291
AACGAGGGGGCTACTCTAAAAGTGGTTCCCTTTTTTACACAGCATTTTTTATGAAATTAAGAGGGGAGTAAAGAAAATGGGTCTGTATATTGTGGGATTATTACTAAGTTACATGTTCCTAAATGTATTTACTGATTTGAAATATAGAAAAACAAAGAATATGTGGCATCTACTATTCTTAATAGTAGGGATAGGAATTACGTACCTTGCCGGAATAAGAACAGGGAAAGAGATTGCAATTGTACTAGTCATGGCCTTAGCGTGTGGTTTATTGCTAGAGACATTTAAATTCTCTTCACCTGGTGATACCAAGATGCTTGTGGTGGTAGCTTTATATATTAGCAATGTAGTAGAAGAATCGGCTATGCTTACTGCCATTACATTAACAGCTTTCCATTTGCTATTCTTTTGGATTGCTAGTGTGTATCGATTAATTAAAATTTTAGGGTTTGTGGGAGCGATTAAAGACCAATTGGAGCATGCTGCTTCTATATTTGGGGCAAAACTACCAAAGAAAGAAATACAGCTGATACAGAGCTTTCCTGGGGCTTGTTCTATTTTACTAGGGGCAATGGTGTATATTTCGTTCACTATCTATCAAAACGGAGGTATGTTAGCTTGAATAGTAGAATTATTCATCAAAGAGAAACATATATTTATTTCACGATATTCGTACTAGTAGGGGTGCTTATTGCAAATATGTTTATTCATATGGTGTTTGTATTAGCGTATCCGTTACTTATCGGATTAATTGTGCAGGTTATCTTGTTGCAGAAGATAAAGAAGCCATTTTATCGGAGCGGAAAAGAATTAACGGAACAATTAAAACTAAAAAATATATTTCTAGTAGAATCAAATATTTTAGGAGATGAAGAAGGAGCTGTTTATGAGGTGCATCAAATGCCTTTTGGATTCTCTAATGGATTAATTAATAAAGATAAGAGTTATAAAGTCATAAAACAAGAGTATGATAGAAAAGTCAAAGAGGATTTAACGAAAATTGCAAAATGGCAAGTTACAACAAAAGCTAGACTTGTTACGACAACACACTTTCGTTTATATACAATTTGGCAGAAAAATAGTACAGGTTATCAATTGAAAAAATTAGAGGATTGTGTTGATCCGTATGCAAAAATGAATCTCATACAATGGATGATTGCATCATTCTGTACGACTGGTCGTATCAAATATGATAAGAAACCAAAAGAGTGGGAAAGCTACGAATGGATTGCGTTAAAATAAAAAGACAAAAGTACATAACTTTTGTCTTTTTATTAATTTATACAGCTCAATGAACTATGCATTTTTTTTAGCTAGTTCTAAATATGCTTCATGTTTAGTTATTTCACTGATATCAAGTCCGAAATCAAAATCATCCTTTTTTGATTGGTAACCATAAGATACTAAACCGGAATCTTTATGATTCTCAGGGAAGTAAATTAGTACTTTTGCATTTTTATAGTCTTTTAAATGCAATAATTCGTACAGTTTTTCAATTAGATATTCGCTAATTAGGTTAATAGCACTTGTTCCGCCAACAATAGTATAAAGGTCATCATAAATGTGCAATGCATGATTTTTTCTATCAACGAATAGTAAAAAGTGATTGTAACCTACGTGGAAGTTTTCTATTACTAAATGGTATTGCTCCTCATGGCTAGTAGGAAATAAGAAAATATCAAATGAATCTTTAGTTACCAAAATAGCTGTTTCTTCATTTTTTGGGTCCTTTTTGAACATTTTAAACATGAAAATCCTCCTCTAAAGAACGTGTGTTTGTTCTGATTGTAACACGAATTGGATTTAGTTAATAGTAAATAAAGGAAGAATAAAAAATAAGGCCTTATTTTTTATATAGGCCTTATTAAATGACGAATGAGATATGACTCAATATCTCGTGTAGGGTAATTTTATTATACATAATTTTCGAAAAAAACTAAAATAAATAAGTTCATTTTTGTGATAAAACATAAAGTTATTGAAATTTAGATACGAATTGATTAATATAAATATATATTTAATGTTTAATTGATTCCGTTTATTCCCACACCTTATTGTGTTGTGGTTGAGTTGTAGAAGCAAGTTGCGTCTTGTTTCATTTTTGAAAGGGCTTCTTTGAGCCGATTAGTGTATATCTAGCTTATTTTGCTATGCACATTTTTAAT
>NZ_JBPWAP010000200.1:0-1990 GCF_051776705.1 Bacillus cereus group sp. BceL291
AATACTTTCTTTAATACCATTCACACTTTTTTCAATCTCGGTTGTTTTTTTAGTGAATTCATCATTCGTTACTTGATTTTCTGGAGCTGGTGTCCAATCCTGTGGCTTATTACCTTTATATAAAGCAACCCATTCTACAGTTGCCTTCGTGGTATTATTCGGGAAATTATATAAATTTAATCTCCGTTCATTCCCACTTGTAGTTGCAACAGCTTTGAAAGTTACATAAGTTATTCCGTTAGCATAGACACTTGTTGCATATCCAACATTATTTGAACCACCATTCTGCCAAATTCCAAATTGTTGGCCTTGCGGGACACTTCCTTTAATTACAAAAGTATATTCCTCACCTGCAACAAAATTTTCAGTTAGAGTATATGGATTGATTAGATATTCTGTTTTTTCATATTTAGTATTTGAATCTAATAACAGATTACGTCCTCCGGATTTATCGTTATTAACCTTTGTTTCTACCCTTGTTAACTTTTCACTGATTTTCCCTGCTGATTCTTTGATCTCTGTTGTTACTTTGGTTAAAACATTCCCATCTGCAAGATCTTCAGGAGCAGGTCGCCACGAATAATCTTTGTTGCCTATAGTTATAATCAATTGCGGTGAGCTTTGCTGATACCAACAACCAGCAGGAGGGTTTGCGTCGGGCTCTACACGAAAATGACTCTCGTTATCCGTTCCCGCTGATGACATCATACTTGCTGTCACTGTGAACGAAACACTTACTCTTTTCCATTGATTAGTAGATTTATTTGGACGAATTCCAGTAGCACCTGGTGCAAAATAGAAAGTGTGTTGTAAATCTTGACCATCCGGTAAACCTTTTACACGAGTAAAAATTGAATAGGTTACTTTATCTCCTACTTTTACAACTTTTCGATCTACTAAATCCTTGAAGTTATAAGCTAGAGCAGTCCATGATGATTGAGTTTCTACGACTGTATTCCCTTGAAAAACATCCTTCGAAATTTTGACTTTATCTGCTGACTTAAGCCACCAACGACTGTCTGCTTGCGCAATGGTCAAAGCTCCATCAAAGGATTTAGAACCGATTAACAGGTTTCTTACATCGTCATTAATGTTTGATACATTTTCTTTAACCTCTGATATAAGCTTCTTGTTTCCTTCCACATTACTTTCTAAGGTGTTGATTTTACTTGTAGTCTCAGTACTATTTTCCGTTAATGTTTCAATAGACAATTTAAATTTCTCAGAATCCTGTTCAACTTGGGTTACTTTTTTATCAATTTCACCTTGATCTCTTTGTACATCAGAAATAGTTCTTGTAACTTTTGAAAGGCTCTCTGTTACTGTATTAAATTGCCCAGTGACTTCTTCTTGCGCTTCTTCCACTTTCTTATTTAATTCTTCTTTGGTAAGTTGAATATCCTTATTAACCTGCTCCAGTGTATCTTTCTTAACTGACTCCACATCAGGAATAAGAAGCTCCCAATCTTTCCCGTTCCATACTTTTAAAATACCAGGTTTACCGTTACTAATATCTCGCCATATCGTCTTACCAATTTTAAGATTCGTTGTTGGCGGATTGACAACTTCGATAATTTCTACGGTATTATTTTTTAGATTTTCTTGAACTTTTTCGGCTAATTCTTTTGCTACCTGACTCTCTTTTTGAGCTTGTTCGGCTGTCCCTTTCGCTTCTTCTGCTAACTTTTCTAGTTGTTCTAATAGTTCTTTATTAGCTTTATTACCTAAAGAAGCAAGTACTCTATTGTATAATTTTCGCATTTCTTCGTTTGGATCGGTAATTTCACGATAGTCGCCAAATACATATTGATCTTGTGAAGGGTCCGTAAATGATTCATCACCAGCGATAGCGCGTGCTTCTAAATACAGTTTAGGTGTAAATCCAGTATCTTTAATTCGGATTGTATCACCTTCATTTATCAATTCGTGAGCTAGTCCAAATATACGTCCAATACTTTGCGCTTGAACTTCGTAAGAAACAGATGTATTA
>NZ_JBPWAP010000201.1:0-1954 GCF_051776705.1 Bacillus cereus group sp. BceL291
GTTAGAGTTTATTTGGTGTGTGTACTTTTCAATACCAAAAGTACATTACGAGTTTTTTAGTTGCTTTGAACGAAAGTTCATTTTATTTTTGTTCTTAAGTTGATGGGCATGCCTCAGAACCCCTATTTGTCCATTCTCCAACAAATTCAGCCTCATTATAAGAATAGAAGTTTTTCAGAATCTCCTCACGATTATCAGAGAACAGCTGGTCTGCCACAGCTGAAACTAGTCTAGGTATCCCATATCTCATTCCCGGAAGCGAAGAGGCTGAGATACCACAGCTAACTACAGCTGAATAGTTAAAAGCAAAAAGTCCATGAAGAAGCTTTGTATCCTTTTTGTCCCGGCATGTGAAAGTAAAGCCAGGGCCAAGGTAAGGATATGCATCAAGCTTACGGTTGGCGATATCAGCAGGTGCATTATAATAGTCGTCCCAACGTGCAATATGGCGTTCGAAAAGCTTTAGCTCTGGACGTAAAGAATGATCAGTCACAAGACCAGTGGAAATGATTAGAAAATCAAAAGTAAAATTACCTTGTGGAGTAGTGACAACAGCCTTCTCAGCTTCATGCTGTACCTCAAGCCATGGTGCACCTAAGTGTAATTTAAAGCCGGGATGTGAAACTGCACGTTCAAATGTGTCATTTGTAGGGGGTTGATGCTTAAAGTAATGGGCCATAACGGAATATTTATCAGCATCAGATAGAACATTAAAACGTTCAATTAGACCTGACACCCCCATTTGTCGCATTGGGTTAATGCGTGGCATCTCCGTGCGGCGAACAAACACATGAGCTGAACCCACACCTTCAGATAATGCAAAATTGGCATTATCAAAAGCTGAGGCCCCACCGCCTAAAATTGCCACCTTCTTGTCTTTAAGGGCCTCAAAGTCAATGTCTTCTGAGGTGTGTGCATAGAGGTGACGAGGTAATGTTTCGGAAATCATAGATGGTACGTGCCATTCCCCTCCACCTTGAATACCAGTGGCTAAGATAACCTTGCGGGCCAGTAATGTATTAGAAGATGCTCCTGCTCCTTCAATATGCAGTCGATAAACATCTTCCCCTGCAGGCTCAATAAGCTTCATCTTTACCTCATTAAAAACAGGTAAATTAAGAACCTTTCGATACCAACGTAGATAGTTCATCCAATCGTTCCGTGGAATCTTATCGATGTCCTCCCAACTTTTTGGTCCAAATTGCGCTTCCCACCAGGAGCGAAAAGTCAGAGAAGGCACTCCAAGATCAATGGATATCAAATGTTTAGGCGTACGCAATGTCATCATACGAGCGTAAGTTACCCATGGCCCTTCATATCCTTCAACGTTTTCGTCGATGATAAGGATATTAGATATTCTTTCACGCAAAAGTCCAAAGGCCACACCTAAGCCACACTGGCCGCCTCCTATAATAACTGTATCGTAGACATGCCCCTCAGGATGGTGGGTTGGGCATACCCAATCCTCTCCCCCAAATGCAAGATAAGAAAGATCCCTTTTTACTTGTTCATTTAAAGCTTCCAAACTCATAATTTTTCATTCCTTTCAATATATGACTTATTAACTTCTGAACTAATCGTTAAGTTATTCTTTACTTTATCTGAATGGCGGCTTTTTCTTATACCGTCTTATGAGCAGCATTGATCGATTTCAACAATTTTATTAAGATTTTCTGAAATCATCGAAATTTCCTCACCTCCATAATTTCACAATACTATACCCCCCTATGGTATGTAAAGGACTTTTAATAAAAAGTTTAAAAATAGGTGTTTGACGAAGAATTTTTTTACTTAGAATTTCCCCTTTACTGAAGTGCATCCTTCTATTGTGGGGGTACCACCACATCACTATCAAGCTAAGATTATACAATATCAAGTATAGTAGAGATTATTTCTTTTTTCTAAAAGCCAGGCTTAGAAAATTTAAAGGTTTGCATGCGAAATAAACCCTATC
>NZ_JBPWAP010000202.1:0-1875 GCF_051776705.1 Bacillus cereus group sp. BceL291
GGTTTATTTCGTATGCTCATTTTTAAGAGGATTATACTGTTTAAAAGTTTGTTCATTTCAATTAATGGAAAACCGTAGAGTTTCTATCCTTAAGTTGATGGGCATGTGAAGAAACCCCTAACTCAATACAATAATCATATATTATCCCCTCAATTTGAAGAGGTATAATCTGGCAGAATAATTCCATCATATCTTCTTTATAAATTTCTATTGCTTGTTTAAGCATTCCTCTCTTATTAAGTACATGATTTTCCTCTATAAGAGATAATATTTTATTGTCAATTTCATGTGTAATTATATATCTATCCACACGTTCATTAAATTCATCTTTATTATTACTGTGTAGAAGTTTCAATTCATTTCGCTCTTGTAACGTAATAAATTCAAATTTATAATTCAATCCATCAAAAACTGACATTTCATATTCTTCTTCCCTACCTCTAAAAGCATATCGACTCGGTAACATTTGATTAAAACTACCGGAGCTAGGAAATCCATTTGGTTTACTCCAATCTTTTACTTCTTTATATATACATGAATTGATTTCTCCTGTCATATATTCACATATCACATCTTTCGCCTTATAAAGCTTTTCAGCTAAGTATTGATACTTTTTCTTTTCATATCTATCAATATCTTTAACTTGCTGTTTTGATTCATATTCTTGGATCATAAAATTAATTTTTCTTAAATCCTTCATTACAAGAAAAACCTCATGGTTAAAACATTCATAAGGCTCTTTATCCTCTTTAATTCCCATTATGTTATGAGCTACAAATAGATAGATTTCTTCTTCATCTGGTAACTGTTTTAATTTATAACCATATTTCTCACAAATTATTTTAGTAACTTCTTCTTTGTTTAGATTACATACATCGATTTCAAGAACATTATTTAGAAAGTGTCGTGCAAGTTGAGTCTTATTCACACTGAAAAATATACCATTGTCTATTAGTTTATAATTAACTTCTTCTATTCTTTGATCCATTCTCAATTCCCCTTATAAATGTTTTAAAAAAATTTCTCTTAATATTTTCTCCTGTATATTTAATCATACCTTGCTAATTTTTCAGATTCAATTTGTATTGTTTCTTCTTTTTCAGAGGAAACACTTTTCCCAAGTTACGCGTATAACGAAAAAAGAGGAAACACCTGCAACAAAATACACTACTTTTTGGAAACATATTCCTTCTTAAAACACAAAACAAGAAACACTTTTCCCAAGTCGTGCGCGTAACTTTTTTATAAACATGCCAAAAAACCTTTTATACCAATAGTTCTATAGTATCTTCGTTTTTTCAAAACATAAATAAACTCTATTTTTTTCCCAAGTCGCGCGCGTAAAAAAACGGAAAACAGGAAACATTTTTCTCAAGTCGTGCGCGTAACTAAAGAACAATGAGTAAAAAATATGATTAAATCAAGGTTTATTGTGATTTCCATGTTTCCTCTAGCACCGAAACAGGAAACACATTTTCACAAAAGTTGCACATAAAATTTTTTGTAACTTTTTTTTGAGGCCTTGTGGCTCAAGGGGTTAGCGTGTGTTTCCTCTTTTTAAAAACTCTCTTAAAGGGCACGTTTTTACAAAATTCGTTTTGATATAATCAAAATTGGAATATTTTATAGTCTTTTGGCATATATTTCTGAATTTGCAGAACGGAGGTGAAAAAGATGGGGAAATCATTTGTAATACGAAATCAACGTAGCTTAAATGGGGAAACAACCAATGCTGTGCTAGTAACACTCAAATCTTGGCAAAAGTTTGTGGAAACATTTGAGGAGAAATACTACAGCTATAAAGATACATATTTAGAAGATATTCTGCAGCACATGACATACGAAGAACGTATTGCTGACGTAGAAGGCTTTGTC
>NZ_JBPWAP010000203.1:0-1712 GCF_051776705.1 Bacillus cereus group sp. BceL291
CATATTATATGGTTAAGTCCTCGATCTATTAGTATTCGTCAGCTCCACATGTCACCATGCTTCCACCTCGAACCTATCAACCTGATCATCTTTCAGGGATCTTACTAGCTTACGCTATGGGAAATCTCATCTTGAGGGGGGCTTCATGCTTAGATGCTTTCAGCACTTATCCCTTCCGCACATAGCTACCCAGCTATGCCCTTGGCAGAACAACTGGTACACCAGCGGTGCGTCCATCCCGGTCCTCTCGTACTAAGGACAGCTCCTCTCAAATTTCCTACGCCCACGACGGATAGGGACCGAACTGTCTCACGACGTTCTGAACCCAGCTCGCGTACCGCTTTAATGGGCGAACAGCCCAACCCTTGGGACCGACTACAGCCCCAGGATGCGATGAGCCGACATCGAGGTGCCAAACCTCCCCGTCGATGTGGACTCTTGGGGGAGATAAGCCTGTTATCCCCGGGGTAGCTTTTATCCGTTGAGCGATGGCCCTTCCATGCGGAACCACCGGATCACTAAGCCCGACTTTCGTCCCTGCTCGACTTGTAGGTCTCGCAGTCAAGCTCCCTTATGCCTTTGCACTCTACGAATGATTTCCAACCATTCTGAGGGAACCTTTGGGCGCCTCCGTTACACTTTAGGAGGCGACCGCCCCAGTCAAACTGCCCACCTGACACTGTCTCCCGGGTCGATAAGACCCGTAGGTTAGAATTTCAATACAGTCAGGGCGGTATCCCACCAGCGCCTCCACCGAAGCTAGCGCTCCGGTTTCAATGGCTCCCGCCTATCCTGTACAAACTGTACCAAAATTCAATATCAGGCTACAGTAAAGCTCCACGGGGTCTTTCCGTCCTGTCGCGGGTAACCTGCATCTTCACAGGTACTATAATTTCACCGAGTCTCTGGTTGAGACAGTGCCCAAATCGTTACACCTTTCGTGCGGGTCGGAACTTACCCGACAAGGAATTTCGCTACCTTAGGACCGTTATAGTTACGGCCGCCGTTTACTGGGGCTTCAGTTCAGAGCTTCGCTTACGCTAACCCCTCTCCTTAACCTTCCAGCACCGGGCAGGTGTCACCCCCTATACTTCGCCTTACGGCTTCGCAGAGAGCTGTGTTTTTGCTAAACAGTCGCTTGGGCCTATTCACTGCGGCTTTCCGTTAAGAAAGCACCCCTTCTCCCGAAGTTACGGGGTCATTTTGCCGAGTTCCTTAACCAGAGTTCTCTCGCACACCTTAGGATTCTCTCCTCGCCTACCTGTGTCGGTTTGCGGTACAGGCACCTTTTATCTCGCTAGAAGCTTTTCTTGGCAGCGGGGAATCAAAGACTTCGCTCCATAAGGAGCTTCCCCATCACAGCTCAGCCTTCACGATAAGCGGATTTGCCTACTTATCAGCCTAACTGCTTGGACGTGCACAACCAATCGCACGCTTCTTCTATCCTTCTGCGTCCCTCCATTGCTCAAACGATAAAGAGGTGGTACAGGAATATCAACCTGTTGTCCATCGCCTACGCCTGTCGGCCTCGGCTTAGGTCCTGACTAACCCTGAGCGGACGAGCCTTCCTCAGGAAACCTTAGGCATTCGGTGGACGGGATTCTCACCCGTCTTTCGCTACTCATACCGGCATTCTCACTTCTAAGCACTCCACCAGTCCTTACGGTCTGACTTCACTGTCCTTAGAACGCTCCCCTACCACTGATACCATT
>NZ_JBPWAP010000204.1:0-1706 GCF_051776705.1 Bacillus cereus group sp. BceL291
TAGAGTTTATTTGGTGTGTGTACTTTTCAATACCAAAAGTACATTACGAGTTTTTTAGTTGCTTTGAACGAAAGTTCATTTTATTTTTGTTCTTAAGTTGATGGGCATGTGCTGTGACCCCTAAACGTTTTAAGCTTTGATTTTTTCTCATATTATTCCCAAAACCTTCCTTACAGATTCATATAAATTCTAATATTGACCTGAAAAAATTTTAATATTTTTTGTAAAACTTTATTTCTAAAGTTACAAAATTAAGAAAGAAAAAAATACAAGGATTTTATATTCAATAAAATTCCATCATTCTTATATTTAATTTTAACATTTATATAACTTGTTTCCAATTATATTTATGAAATTTTTAAAATATTGAAGACAATCAGGATCTCCATAACTAATTTTATATCTTTTCGTTATTTTGATGTGCATATATGCTATAGAAAGCAATTAAAATGTAATTAACAATCACCCATAACCTTCAATTAAATAAAAACATCCGCTCACTTATTTTAATTATAAGCAAACGGATGTTTAACACTATATGTATACAAACTTATTATTTATAATTAATATATTTGATTCAAATCTTTCTACAATTTTTCATTAGATGCACTACGACCATGATGTTTTTAACTATGATTAAATTGAGAACCATACATATTTTCCACCCCAATACGTTCTGAAACTTTCGCCATCAGCATTTTTCCAAGGAGTTGGTGAGAATCTGTATATATCCACTAAACCTTTCTCTCGATACTCTATTAAAATAGAGTTAAGATTAACTTCCCCTGATGTTTCTGTAGATGCAACGGATGCACTGATTGTTGATAAACCTAGGCATGTGCATGCTGCAAACGTTGCAAATATCATCTTCATATTTAAAAACTCTTTTTTATATCTTTTTATTCTTGTAACGATAACAATTTATATACTAGCAGCCCTCCATTTTAATATTATTAAGAAACAATATTGAAATGGCAAATATTTACTATACCTTTATTCCATTTTTTATCACCTCATTTATCTAAATAATGCTACAATACTATACTTCTTTCCTCCTACTTTTACTTTATTATCTCAACTTTCATACTGTGGAACCATATATGTCCCTCACCTTTCAGGGTTAATCCTACAGATAAACGTTTTACATCAATAGGGATATCTACAATTATCGAATATTCTTTCCAACTTTCTTTTTCTTTAATTGGCTCACATTCTAATGATTTCATTTCCCATAAATCATTAGGCTTTTCACCCCTTATCCATAAGTCTGCGTACTCCTGAATAGATTTAGTTCTAATCATTCCTGACAATTTAATTCTTTTCCCTAAATATAAATTTTTATTTAGAAAGCAAAATACTACAGCATATCCTTCTATCTTTTGTATCGAATGCAAATAATGTACAAATTTATTTATTCCATTGATATCAAACGTATTATATAAAAAGTAATTACTAGGTGTCTTACCTCCAAGCATCCATTCGGTCAAAAAATCATCATTCATAATCTCTATCCTCCACATCTATTATACTTACTACTACAATATCATTGACTTCATATATTTTTTTGATTTTTTTTGCTAAAAGGGGTACCACCACATCGCTATCAAGCTAAGACCATAAAACGTTAATTATAATAGAGGTTGTTTCTTTTTTTTAAAAGCTACGTGTAGGGAATTTAAAGATTTGCATACGAAATAAACCCTAAT
>NZ_JBPWAP010000205.1:0-1683 GCF_051776705.1 Bacillus cereus group sp. BceL291
AAGACCAACTATGAAAAGTCAAGGGGACATTTTCAAAAAATATTGCTAGAGGATTTTGAAAATAAATCCACTGGATTCGATAGGAAGTGGCTAAACGTCTTCATAAAGTATTCATACAACGCTATATCATTTAACTATTGGTTCATCTAAAAAAGGGCACACCAAATAAACCTAAGGGTTTTCAAAAAAATGAAAGAATCAAGTTTCTACTGGTGAATGTGGAGGAACTTCATACGGTTTATTGCTTTTAAGAATGGCGTAGATAATGTAACACAGCTTTCTAGCTACGGCTCCTATACAAACATAGTAGTGCTTTCCTTGCTTTCGTTTCTTTTCATAAAAGGCTTTTAATACAGGGTCATGTTTATGAGCTGTAATAGCCGCCTGGAATAAGGCTCTACGCAAATGAGAAGAACCACGCTTGGATATAGACGTACCTGAGGATTCAAATTGCCCAGATTGGGACACAGAGGCATCGATGCCTGCGTAAGCGACAAGTTTAGATGGTTTGTCAAAGCGGTGTATATCCCCAATTTCACTTAGTATAGTGGCACCTAAAATCGGTCCAACGCCAGGTATTGTCATGATAGGAGTATCTAAATCAATTAAAAGTTGTGACATTTCTTCTTCACACTCTTTGATTTGATCTTCGATAAAACGAATTTGCTCCATCAACATTTTTAGTTGAAAGGAAAAAGCGTTTTTACAGAAGGTAACACCAAACGAATTAGAGGCTAATTCCATTAGTTTGTTGGCTGTTTTCTTCCCAAGTCGGTTACGACTGGTTTGCTCAATTATTTGTGTTAAATCATCAATAGATATCTGTTCATAGTCACTGGGAGAGGAATATTCAAGTAAGATTTGTGAAGAAGTTTTACCAAAAACATCCGAAAAGATGCTTTGGTACTCTGGGAAAGTCTGATCTAATACGACAAGAGCTTTTCGTTTTAAATCACTCATATTACTTACAAGCGCATTACGAAAGCGGCTCATTTGTTTTAGAGCGAACATTTTCTCGTCCACAAGTGGGGTTTCAACAAAACGGCCGAATCGAATGATATCGGCAATCATAGTGGCATCAATGGCGTCTGTTTTCCGCTTTCTAATTTCTGTGCCTTTTCGCCAGGCATTGGTTTGAATTGGGTTTAATACAACGACTGAGAAGCCATGATCCAGTAGAAAAGAATAAACGGCTAACCAATAATGTCCTGTTGCCTCCATTCCAATCATTATTTCTGTAGGAGACTCAATGTATCGGTACATCCAATTTAATAGTGCTTGTCCACCTTCTTTGTGATTCCGAAAGGGAAATGGCTTAGTAATAGGTTTTCCAGTTTGATCGATAATGGACGCATAATGTTTATGTTTAGCGATATCAATACCTAAATAGAACATAGCTTACACCCCTATTTTAATCAGTGTTAGATAGTGTTGTCCTCCTCTGAACTAATAAGCGCTACTACCTCGTAAGAGATACGAAGAATGACCAATGGTCATCAACATCCAACTCATTCGTAAACTACTTATTAGACAGAGGTACCATTCTTTCAACCGAATACAAAGATTCAAGGAGGTGGTCGGCAACACTCTATCTACAAATTTAAGTATCTCATAAAAATAGATACTCTTGGGTTTATAGGTACATCCCGTCCCTAAAAAACCTAACTTAATCATACGAGGAGG
>NZ_JBPWAP010000206.1:0-1657 GCF_051776705.1 Bacillus cereus group sp. BceL291
CATCGCTATCAAGCTAAGACCATAAAACGTTAATTATAATAGAGGTTGTTTCTTTTTTTTAAAAGCTACGTGTAGGGAATTTAAAGATTTGCATACGAAATAAACCCTAATGGGTTTCAATTTTTTGATTTAAGCCGCTTGATTATCAAACATGGTACAATTGTAAATGACACCTAATATATCAAAGACTGTTTTCTTCTCATATCGATGAGATTTTCTCCCGTTTTGCTGTAGGAGGTTGAACAGGCGAATTAAAATCTTTGATAGCTCTTGGGTGTCTTTCTGTATAGCTTGGAAAATAAGAAGAAAGTAATCTTTAATCATATATATGGCCTTATATTCACTCAGTTCTCGTTTCTTTTTCATAAGAAGCAATTGTCGCATTTGAAACATGGTAGAAGAACAAAGTAAAATGGCAATCAGTTGCCCATACAAATGGCATTCTAATCGT
The DNA here is from genome assembly GCF_051776705.1 of Bacillus cereus group sp. BceL291. Classification (NCBI taxonomy): domain Bacteria; kingdom Bacillati; phylum Bacillota; class Bacilli; order Caryophanales; family Bacillaceae; genus Bacillus; species Bacillus cereus group sp. BceL291. The sequence goes on from NZ_JBPWAP010000206.1 coordinate 452, forward strand.
TCTCGTTTTATCTTTTTACAATGATGAATATGAAAGAATGATTTCCACGTTTTAAATAAAAGCTCGATTTGCCAACGTAAAGAATACCAATCATGTACTTGTCCCATCGGGACAATATCTATAGAGGTATTTGTCATATATACATTGATACCGCTAAGTCGTTTACTACGAGCAGAATACTTCATTCCTTTCTTTTTTTCTCTTACAGTTTGATCGTGTAATCGTTTTTGTTGTTGTTCTTTTGTTAGTCGATGAACAATCACACGAGTCGGCACTTTATCAGTCATTCCTACATAAGCGTCAGCTATTTCACATGTTTGTCCTGGTTGAAGAGAGCTCATTAAACCCTCCATATCTATTTGAATATACTCTGTACCTTTCTTAATTCTTCCATCTTGAAAATAATCAGGATTGGGATTTTTTTGATAAATACGTGTATTCGACTTGATACGAGAGATATAGTAAGCCTTTTGGTCTTGTATATGTTTAAGATCTTTCAAATGAAAATACCCTAAATCTCGGATACATAAATCATTCGCTGTCACAGTTGGAACACGCAGGGAACCGTAGGTTCGATCATGTTGTTTACCTGGACCTGTATGGATATGCAGGAACTGGCCACTTAATAGATCATACTCTAGCTGAATCTTCACCCCCGCTGTATGGCTGCATCCTCCTGCACCTGGATAAACAAATGAAAAGGGATCTGGAAGTTGAAATGCAGTTGAATCTAAAATACGAATACGCTTGAAAACAGAAGTATATGGAGAAGGAATAGGTATAGATGAGGCCAATTTTTGGTTTAGTAGTTTAGATAATATGTGTTGTAAAAATTGGACAGCCGCTTTATTAAATCGTTGATTCAGTCCCTCAGGACTGATGAGCACTTCTGTCGATGCTTCTAAACAGCTAGATAACTGGGTTAAAGAAGTTGTAGCGACATTTTGACTCATCCATACACATAAAGCGACTAAATCTTTTGCTTGGTATTTACTAGTTCTTTGTACAAAACCAACATCTCTAGCAAGATCTCGTAAGATATTTGGAGATAAGAATTTTTGAATTTCTTGAGCAAATAGTTGTAATTCATCAGATACAGAAATAGACATACAAAAACGCCATCCTTTCCTATGATTCTACAGAAAGAATAGTGTATTTTTTCATTTTATGGGGTATTTTGTTTTGGTATCTTGATAGCGATGGGGT
>NZ_JBPWAP010000207.1:0-1646 GCF_051776705.1 Bacillus cereus group sp. BceL291
ATTAAAAATGTGCATAGCAAAATAAGCTAGATATACACTAATCGGCTCAAAGAAGCCCTTTCAAAAATGAAACAAGACGCAACTTGCTTCTACAACTCAACCACAACACAAGAAGGTGTGGGAATAAACGGAATCAATTAAACATTAAATATATATTTATATTAATCAATTCGTATCTAAATTTCAATAACTTTATGTTTTATCACAAAAATGAATTTATTTATTTTAGTTTTTTTCGAAAATTATGTATAATAAAATTACCCTACACGAGATATTGAGTCATATCTCATTCGTCATTTAATAAGGCCTACATAAAAAATAAGGCCTTATTTTTTATGTAGGCCTTATCTTCTATCTGTTTCCCCTATATTTACTCCTAACTAAAGTTATATACTTTTATCTTATTATTTTAAAGCAATCCATTCGTAGCTTTCCCACTCTTTTGGTTTCTTATCATACTTGATACGACCAGTCGTACAGAATGATGCAATCATCCATTGTATGAGATTCATTTTTGCATATGGATCAACACAATCCTCTATTTTTTTCAATTGATAACCTGTACTATTTTTCTGCCAAATTGCATACAAACGAAAATGTGTTGTCGTAACAAGTCTAGCTTTTGTTGTAACTTGCCATTTTGCAATTTTCGTTAGATCCTCTTTGACTTTTCTATCATACTCTTGTTTTATGACTTTATAACTCTTATCTTTATTAATTAATCCATTAGAGAATCCAAAAGGCATTTGATGCACCTCATAGACGGTTCCTTCTTCATCCCCTAAAATGTTTGATTCTACTAGAAATATATTTTTTAGTTTTAATTGTTCCGTTAATTCTTTTCCTCTCCGATAAAATGGCTTCTTTATCTTCTGCAACAAGATAACCTGCACAATTAATCCTATCAGTAAAGGATATGCTAATACAAACAATATATTAATAAACATGTTTAAAATAATAACGCCTATTAGCGCAAAAATTGTAAAGTAAATATAGGTCTCTCTTTGATGAATGATTCTACTGTTCAAGCCAAGATACCTCCATTTTGATGGATAGTGAACGCAATATAAATCATCGCCCCTAGTAAAATAGAACAAGCCCCTGGAAAGCTCTGTATCAGCTGTATTTCTTTCTTAGGCAGTTTCACACCAAATATAGACGCAGCATGCTCCAATTGGTCTTTAATCGCTCCTACAAACCCTAAAATTTTAATTAATCGATACACACTAGCAATCCAAAAGAATAGTAAATGGAAAGCTGTTAATGTAATGGCGGTAAGCATAGCCGATTCTTCTACTACATTGCTAACATATAAACCTACTACCACAAGCATTTTGGTATCACCAGGTGAAGAAAATTTAAATGTTTCTAGCAATAAACCACACGCTAAGGCCATGACTAGTACAATTGCAATCTCTTTCCCTGTTCTTATTCCGGCAAAATACGTGATTCCTATCCCCAATATTAAGAATAGTAGATGCCACATATTCTTTGTTTTTCTATATTTCAAATCAGTAAATACATTTAGGAACATATAACTTAGTAATAATCCCACAATATACAGACCCATTTTCTTTACTCCCCTCTTAATTTCATAAAAAATGCTGTGTAAAAAAGGGAACCACTTTTAGAGTAGCCCCCTCGTT
>NZ_JBPWAP010000208.1:0-1622 GCF_051776705.1 Bacillus cereus group sp. BceL291
GTCAGGTATTAACGAAAGTTTATGTTCTTGCATTTGATCGATATTATCATATAAATCTTTATAATTAGCCCCCATTTTATTCCATTGTTGCTGAATACTTGTTAGAGACATGATTGCTTGGTCCACTGTCTGATACAAATATGTTAGAGTGTCCTTGGTATTAGTAAGTGAAATAACCGCTTGATTAGCCAGATCAGCTTTCATACTTAATTCTCCGATTTTATTCGAAATTTCATTATAAGAATTCATATGATTAGATGCCTCGACACCAGCTGCTGTTCCTAAACCGATACCAGCGGCTCCTAGAGCTGTAAGACCACCAACAACAGCTGGTGTAGCTGTACCACCCGTCACAACAATTACTACCGCTCCTGCAATCGTTCCAATAACTAAAATAGCAGCTCCTAATCCACCACCAATTGACCAGGCTAATACATTATCAAAATGTGATTTCTGTGTAGAACGTAAATTCTCAATTTCGGCCTGAAGTTGTGGGACTAGTGCTTGTTTTCCCGCTAATATAGCCGTTAATCCGCCCTGTCCATCTGGACCACCAACATTATTTTTAAAATCTACAGTATTTGTATACAACTTTGTTTTAAAAGCCTCTAACATCTTAATGACTTCCGTAACATCATTTGAATTTATATGAATTGTATTGATTAAATCCCCTATTCCTTCTTTGAGGCTCACCTTATCTTTCTTTTTTACAGTGTCTACTAGTGTGTCGTAATAGTTTTGAAATTGCTCATCATAATTTACAATATTACGCGCTGTTTTTTGAATGTTTGGCTTCGCTGTATCTAACCAGTAATTTGCATTGATTCGTGACAGTTCCTGATTTAGGTGAATATTTTTGATTAATTCTCCTCCCGCGGAACCTAAATCAATGTTGGATAAATTTACATTCGGTTGCTTAATCATAGTTTTGGCGTATAAATCCATTACAAGAATATGAGAGCCTGTTTCAGCCAATGCTTTCTTTAATCCTTCAGGTCCTAACGCATAATTTTCTATTTTCTGTTCCTGAGCTGTCTGTTCTTGTGCAAGTGCATGAATAGTACTACCATTCGTAGCAGTTATAACCGTTGCTAAAGTGGCTAAAGTTATAACCTTAAATGGAAATTTCATCATTTGATCTCCTCCTTATTTTCAGTTGCAATATAATCTTTTTGATAAACCTATGTTCTTAATATTAGAATTTATAAACTTGTTCTTCGAGTTGAGTTGTTACACTTTTTAATCGTCTTAATGTATCTTTTTGAGACTGAGTGTTATTGGCATCAACTTCAGTCGATAATTTTGTAATACTATTATTTATTAGATCCAAATCCTCTTTGTAACGTTTCATTAGCTCAATTTCTCCATCTACTTGGTTAGCAAATGTATGCAAATCATTTTGCATGAAAAGAATCATTGATTTTTGTAAATCCGCTACAGTTAATTTAGTTGTTAAGTCATATAATTTCTGATTTTGTTTCTCTAAATCATTTAAATATGCACGTTGCTCTGCTGTTAGTTTATTAATTTCAGCAAAAGTATTATATGTTTTTTTTATTTTTTCAGGATCAATCACTTTCATAAGATCATACTCTTTCGTTTTTGTAACTGCAGCTGCAGCG
>NZ_JBPWAP010000209.1:0-1621 GCF_051776705.1 Bacillus cereus group sp. BceL291
CACATCCATCAACTTAAGGATTTAGACTATTTTTGAAGTTAAAAGCACGTTACTATTTTCTTATGTTAATGAGAAAGGGTGACGTGTTTTTTATGAATATGAATCAAAAACAAGAATTATCTTTATTCGCTGAAGAGTTATATCGATATATGTCTCCCGCTACACTTAATCAATTAGCCATAGAAGCAGGCGGAATGAAACGAAAACGTAAGTGCCACGGGCACCATTTCTTATCTTTGTGTGTATGGCTAAATCAACAAGTCGCTACTACCTCTCTTACTCAACTATGTAGTCAATTAGAAACTTCAACAGGAGTTTTATTAAGTCCGGAAGGACTTAATCGACGATTTAACTCTGCTTCTGTAGCCTTCTTTCGAACTGTATTTACTACACTTCTACAAGCTAAAATTGGAGGCGTATCTAAGATTTCTCATTCTCTTTCTTCCTACTTTGAGCGCATTCGCATCCTTGATTCTACAACCTTTCAGGTTCCAGATCGATTCGCATCTACCTATCCTGGTGCCGGAGGATGTAGTCATAAAGCTGGTGTGAAAATTCAACTAGAGTATGACTTGTTGAGTGGGGAATTTTCTGATGTGAAAATTGAACCAGGAAAACGAAGTGATCAGGCGTATGGTGCGACTCGAACAGGCATGATACAAAAGAATGAGCTGTATATTCGTGACTTAGGATATTTTCGTCTACAAGACTTTAAGTCTATTCAAGACAAGCAGGGGTATTATTTATCTCGTCTTAAGTTACCAACTAAAATATATAGAAAAGAGTTCGAAACAGTGGTATTTAAAACAAAACCCTCTCAATTGAAACCAGTATATATACAAATTCATTTGGAAGACATTATGAAACAACTACAACCTGGCCAAGTGTATGAATTACACGATGTATATGTAGGGAGTAAGGACAAATTGCCTACTCGTATTGTAGTTTATAGGTGTACCGAGGAGCAAAAACAGAAACGCCTACGTGACCGAGCTATTCGTGAAAAGAAAAAAGGAATTACATATACAGAGCGTACAAAGCTTTTACAAGGTATTACGGTATATATGACAAACATTCCTACGGAATGGGTACCAAAAGAGAAAATCTATGATTTATATTCATTACGTTGGCAAATTGAGCTGTTATTTAAAATATGGAAATCTTGGTTTCAAATTCATTGTTGTAAATCTATTAAACAAGAGCGATTAGAATGTCATCTTTATGGGCAACTCATTAGTATTCTATTATGTTCTTCTACTATGTTTAAAATGCGAGAACTCCTATTACGTAAGAAACAGAAAGAGCTAAGTGAATATAAAGCGATGTACATAATTAAGGATTATTTTTCACTTTTTTACCAAGCATTACACAAAAACACCCAAGAATTATCAAAGGTTCTCCTTCGTCTGTTTAACTTCCTACAGCACAACGGACGAAAATCTCATCGATACGAGAAAAAGACAGTCTTTGATATTTTGGGTGTTGTCTATGAGTATACCACTTCTACTCATCAGGTAGCATAGTAAAAAATTGAAACCCGTCAGGGTTTATTTGATATGCCCGCTTTTATAAAATCTACAAAAGATAATAAAAAACTATATGGAAAGACCGCATTTTGTTT
>NZ_JBPWAP010000210.1:0-1610 GCF_051776705.1 Bacillus cereus group sp. BceL291
TTTTTCTTACGATTAGTCAACCTATATTTTTAGATTTTTAATCGACTAGATATTAAAAAATACAGGTATTTATTCTCATGCATACCAAATACCCCTAATATGGATTCGTTTTTTTACTAGGGGAGGGATATGGTATGATGAATGAAACTATGATGTTAAGCTGTTAACCGATAATCATAGTGTATATTGTGTGTAATAAGGTGAAGGAGAAGCTTCAATAACTTATTTACACATGCAATGGACGCAACTTTATGACATTTGTTATAGGGTTGCGTTTTTAATTTATCGTAATAGTCTACAATGTGATTTCGTCCATAGCGGCGTTGTTTGATCATGTTTTGGATAATAAGAAAAAGTAATTTTCTTAAATGCTTATTGCCGCGTTTATTAATTTTATCTTTAAAGAAAGTTTTACCTGATTGAAAGCGACGTATATCAATACCCGCATAGGCGTTTAATTGTTTATTATTCACAAAGCGAGTTATATCACCTATTTCAGCCATTAAGCGTACAGCTGTATTTGGCCCGATTCCAGGAATGCTCAAAAAAACACCATATTCTATACGGTTTTCGGCTAGACGTACCATTTTGTTAATGCAACATTCCTTCTGGTGAAGAAGTTCTTGATAACGTCTTGCATATATTTTGAGTTGTTCACATAACACATCATCGGAGTCTACAGCTGGATAAGAAAGTTTGGCAGCCTCTAGTATTGCTACAGCCTTCTGTTCAGCTATACGTACGGATATGTTCTTTTGAGTACTAGCCCGAATTCGATTCTTAATTACGGTTTTAGAGAGGTTTTGAACCAGATCAGGGTGTGGAAATAGCTGAATAAATCTTAAGAATAAATCTGATTTCGTTGTGAAAATTCGCTCTAATTCAGGAAAGGTTAGCTGAAGTACCTTATGCATTCGATTCCGGATGATAGATAATTCATCGTCCAATTCATTATAGAACCTTGAGAGGGATTTTAACTGACAAAATAGGTGATCCGTTACCGTTTTTTCCCTTCGGGAAGCTGTAAAATGAGTCAAGGCTAGTTGGTGTGCATCACTTCGATCTGTCTTATGGATCCGTAAGGAATCACATTGTAGTTTAGCTTCTAGTGGATTTAATAAGCAATAGATATATTGATTATTTTGCATAAATCGCTCGAGTTGCCTGGAATAGACACCTGTAGCTTCGAATACAATTGCAGGTAATTCACCGATCTCATTTGTCAGTTCGTTTATTTTGTTTTGTAAGTTTTTAAATGCAGGTTTAGAGTGCTTGATTTCAGTTTCCAATATACATTGTTTTTGTGCATTATAAATGACCATATAACTTTTTCCCATGCTGATATCAAACGCAATTACGTGTCTCATAAGGTTCCTCCTGGTATGAATTTGAAGTCTTCACCTTACACTTATCGTTTCCCATTTCTTATACACGATCTCGAGGACCAACACACTAAAAACTGATTCAAATAAGGTAAGTGAAGAAGGCCAGTTTTATTGACGAGTTCAAGACCCTAAAAGACCAACGGCTCTCTCTTCACTTCTACTATATAAAAAATAGTAGTGCGAACCAATGCCTTGGTCTGCACTACTAATCTTAGTATGTTTTAT
>NZ_JBPWAP010000211.1:0-1546 GCF_051776705.1 Bacillus cereus group sp. BceL291
ACTTAAGAACAAAAATAAAATGAACTTTCGTTCAAAGCAACTAAAAAACTCGTAATGTACTTTTGGTATTGAAAAGTACACACACCAAATAAACTCTAACGAGTTTCATTTTAAAAATTATGCAGCTTTCTTTTGTTTTCCAAACCCATTATACTCATAGACAACACCCATAATATCAAAGATAGTTTTCTTCTCATATCGATGAGATTTCCGTCCATTCTTCTGTAGGAGGTCGAACAAACGGATTAAAATCTTTGTTAGATCTTGGGTGTTTCTCTGTATCGCTTGATATAACAGCGATACATGATCTTGAATCATCCCAATAGCTTTATATTCACTTAATTCTCTTTTGTTCTTTTGCAACAGAAGTTTACGTATCTTAAACATCGTAGAAGAACAGATAAAAATGGCAATAAGCCTTCCATACACATGACATTCTAATCGCTCTTGTTTGATATTTTGCCAATGATGAATTTGAAATAAGGATTTCCAAGTTTTAAAAATGATTTCTATTTGCCAGCGAAGGGAGTAAAAGTCATGTATTTGTTCCATCGGAACAATCCCTTCAGGCGTATTTGAGACATATATGTTGATACCCGTTAATCGTTTACTCTTTTCTGAAAACGTAATGCCCTTTTTACTTTCCGTATAGGCTTGTTTTTTTCTACGTTCCTGTATCTGTTTTTCTGTTAAACGATAGATAATTACACGCGTGAATAGTTTTTGATTCTTTCCAATGTAAGCTTCTTTTATTTCATATGTTTGACCGGGTTTTAAATGGTTCATGATATGTTCTAAATCAACTTGAATATACTGTGATTGCTTTTTTACGGTTCCGTTTCGAAAGTATTCTGGAGACGGATTTTTTATATAAACAGTATGGTTTAATTTTAATCTGGATATATAGTAGGCACCTCGTTGATCCATTTGATCTAAGTCTTCTAATGAAAAATAACCTAAATCACGAATGCACAAGTCACCTGGACGTAAGGTATCTAAACATTCCGTTCCAAAGGTCTTATCATTATTTTTCCCTGGACCTACCTGAAAGTTTAAAAATTGACCGCTATGTAAATCATACTCTAATTGAATCTTGATACCCGCTGTTTGTGCGCAACCACCGGATCCAGGATATATACTAGCTAAATGTTTTGGGATTTGAAAAATCGTCGCATCTAAAATACGAATACGTTGAAAGTGGGTAAGCGCCGTGCTTGAAATAGCCGATGTTTTACAAAGTTTACCTTTCCATAATATAGAAAAAATATATTTCAGAAATTCAACAGCTTTTTTATCAAAGCGTTTATTAAGTCCTTCTGGACTCATAAGAGTACCTGTAGCTGCGTGTAATTGGCTACATAATCGAACGAGGGAATCACTCGCTGTCCTTTGACTTATCCAAATACAAATGGTAGCTAATTCACTTCCTGAAAATTTTCGTTTTCTTTTTACAAAACCTAATTTTTTTGCGAGTTCTTCTAAAAAAGAAGGGGTTAAATGACGGCACAGCTCTTCAGAAAATAGTTGTAATTCATCTTGAATCGAA
>NZ_JBPWAP010000212.1:0-1391 GCF_051776705.1 Bacillus cereus group sp. BceL291
TGAAGTGCACCCCAATTGTTAGACACATAATTAACAATTGGAGGTGCATTTTTTATGGCTAAATTTTCTTCAAAAGATAAAATACAAGCAGTAAAACGATATCTAGAAGGTACGGAAGGCGGAAAAACCATTGCTAATTCTATAGGGGTTCATCCTAGAGAACTTTATCAATGGATTAAACGGTTTGAATTTTCAGGGGAAAAGGCGTTTGAAAAACGCTATACAACTTACCCTCTCGAGTATAAACTAGATGTAATTCATTATATGAATGAAAATGGGACATCTCTGAGAGAAACAGCTGCTTTTTTTAATATTCCTTCTTGCGAAACACTCCGAAAATGGAAAGTAGCTTATGAAACAGAAGGATTAGATGCCCTAAAATCAAAGAAAAAGGGGCATCTAACCATGGCCAAAGAAAAAGCTAAGCTACAACATTTAAAACAAAACGAAGTATTTCTTGAAGGTTCTATAGAAGCGCTACAAGCAGAGAATGAACGTCTGCGTATGGAAAATGACTATTTAAAAAAGTTGAATGCCTTAGTTCAAAAGAAGAAAACATCACAGACCAAGACAAAGCGCAATTGATTTATGAATTAAGGCATAAATATAAGGTCGTTGACCTTGTGAAAGTCGCTAATATCGCTCGTAGTACGTATTATTACTGGATGAAACAAGCGAAACGTCCAGATAAATATAAGAAAGTTAAAGAATTAATTAAAGAGATTTTTAGTGAGAATTTTGGGAGGTATGGTTATCGTCGTATTACATTGGAATTACGTAATCGAGGCCATGCATTAAATCATAAAACCGTTCGACGTTTAATGAATATCCTGGGATTAAAATGTCTTGTTCGATTGAAAAAATATCGTTCATATAAAGGGACTGTCGGGAAATTCGCTCCTAATATTTTAAAACGTAATTTTCACGCATCAAAACCAAACGAGAAATGGGTAACAGATGTGACGGAGTTCCACTTACATGGTAAAAAACTATATCTATCACCCATTTTAGACTTATATAACGGAGAAATTATAGCTTACAATATAGAACATAGACCTGCCTATTCCCTTGTTTCTAAAATGTTAAATAAGGCGTTTCAATGTTTGAATGATAAGGAAACTCCTATTTTACACTCGGATCAAGGTTGGCATTATCAAATGCGACAATATCATCAGTCGCTTAAAAAACATAACGTTATCCAAAGTATGTCCCGTAAGGGAAATTGCTTAGATAATGCAGTCATGGAAAATTTCTTTGGCTTATTAAAGTCTGAATTACTTTATCTTAAAGAGTTTGAAAGTATGGAACAATTTAAGCAAGAACTAGAAACTTATATTCATTACTACAATCACAAAAGAATTAAAACAAAACTAAAAGGATTGTCCCCTGTG
>NZ_JBPWAP010000214.1:0-1358 GCF_051776705.1 Bacillus cereus group sp. BceL291
TTAGTTCAGAGGAGGACAACACTATCTAACACTGATTAAAATAGGGGTGTAAGCTATGTTCTATTTAGGTATTGATATCGCTAAACATAAACATTATGCGTCCATTATCGACCAAACTGGAAAACCTATTACTAAGCCATTTCCCTTTCAGAATCATAAAGAAGGCGGACAAGCACTGTTAAATTGGATGTACCAATATATTGAGTCTCCTACAGAAATACTGATTGGAATGGAGGCAACAGGACATTATTGGTTAGCCGTTTATTCTTTTCTACTTGATCATGGCTTCTCAGTCGTTGTATTAAATCCAATTCAAACCAATGCTTGGCGAAAAGGAACAGAAATTAGAAAGCGAAAAACAGACGCCATTGATGCCACTATGATTGCCGATATCATTCGATTCGGCCGTTTTGTTGAAACCCCACTTGTGGACGAGAAAATGTTCGCTCTAAAACAAATGAGCCGCTTTCGTAATGCGCTTGTAAGTAATATGAGTGATTTAAAACGAAAAGCTCTTGTCGTATTAGATCAGACTTTCCCAGAGTACCAAAGCATCTTTTCGGATGTTTTTGGTAAAACTTCTTCGCAAATCTTACTTGAATATGCCTCTCCTAGTGACTATGAACAGATATCTATTGATGATTTAACACAAATAATTGAGCAAACCAGTCGTAATCGACTGGGGAAGAAAACAGCCAACAAGCTAATGGAATTAGCCTCTAATTCGTTTGGTGTTACCTTCTGTAAAGACGCTTTTTCCTTCCAACTAAAAATGTTGATGGAACAAATTCGTTTTATCGAAGATCAAATCAAAGAATGTGAAGAAGAAATGTCACAACTTTTAATTGATTTAGATACTCCTATCATGACAATACCTGGTGTTGGGCCCATTTTAGGAGCCACTATACTAAGTGAAATTGGGGATATTCACCGCTTTGACAAACCATCTAAACTTGTCGCTTACGCAGGCATTGATGCCTCTGTGTCCCAATCTGGACAATTTGAAGCCTCAGGTACGTCTATATCCAAACGTGGTTCTTCTCATTTGCGTAGAGCCTTATTCCAAGCGGCTATTACAGCGCATAAACATGACCCTGTATTAAAAGCTTTTTATGAAAAGAAACGAAAGCAAGGAAAGCACTACTATGTTTGTATAGGGGCGGTAGCTAGAAAGCTGTGTTACATTATCTATGCCATTCTTAAAAGCAATAAGCCTTATGAAGTACCACCTCACACAACAGAAACATGACCTTTTCATTTTTTTTGAAAATCCTTAGGTTTATTTGGCACGCCCTTTTTTAGAAAAACACCCCCTATTTATATAAAAAACTCCCCTTGACTTCTCATAGTTGGTCTTT
>NZ_JBPWAP010000215.1:0-1355 GCF_051776705.1 Bacillus cereus group sp. BceL291
GTCAAGGGTTGTGTAAAGCTGACTAATAATAAACAGACGATAAATCCTGTGCCACTCTTTTATAGCTATATGTTCGTCCATCTACACCACTCCATAAAATAACTATTTTGTTAAAATTCTTCCTTAGGATATTTAATGTAAGACGAGTCACCTTCAATCATCTCTTCAAAAATTTGGTCAATCCACTCTTGGAACACCGTTAAACCAGTTTCTGCATTGCCACTATGCTCATTTACATGATCAGCAAATCCTTCAGCAAATTTCCTTTTATATTTGACCTTAATTTCCTCATCATAATTATTGGGATTATTGTCAAAAGCGACTACTAACATATCAATCGGCAATTTTATTACCACATTATTACCGCTAACCTTTGCGTACTTCATTTCCCATTCCCCTTTTGAATAATATTTTTTTGTATTACACATACTACATCTGAGCCGCTTTCTCCCTGGCTTCTCTCTTTCCAAATAGAAGGTGCTCCTTTGTGCAGTGGGCGAGCATAGCAGGTAACTTAATTAGTTGCCTGCTACCTTTGTGTATAGGCGTAAAGCTTCTTTTACAAAATAACGCTTTTGTTATAAAACTAATCCATCATTATGCTTTCCACTTTGTTCATGGTGGCTTGCATATCTTGATACGCACCTAATATATCTTTAGTCTTATAATTACGTTTACCTAAATTTATGTGTACTTCCCATCTAATCACACTGAATCTATCTTCGCTTTTTCGTTGCTTTTCTAAACGAATAACCGCACGTCTACGTACCATTTTCACTACGATTCCTCATTTCTTAACAAAATTCAAATTTGGTTTTACTTTACATCAACACGTGCTTGACTAGCTTCTCTACTAAAACCGTCTGGATATCTTTTGGCTAATTTAGATATATTCATTTGAGCAATATCTTCTAGGGTATATCCCATTTCGTGGGCCATAATGGAGATATAGTACATGATGTCCCCCAACTCCAACGCCAACTTATGTGTATTCCCGTTCTCCTCCCCTGGACAATGAGCTGGATCAAATCCATGACCATGAAAGATGGCTTTTTTTACGATATCAGCAACCTCACCAGCTTCTCCAGTAAGCCCTAATGCTGCATTTAAAACTCGTCCACCGAAATCGTTATTTGCATTCCATGTACGTAATGTTGCTTCCTGATATTGATCTAATTCACAGATTTGATTAATATTCATTACAGCTTGTCCTCCCTTAGATTCACTAACTAATTTAGTTGTTACATATACACCGTTTTCCATAGCTTTCATTTTCATCTACTCCCTTTAACTAATGTTTTTATTTTTAGACTTAGCTGGTGTTGTAGCTGCTTTTATCGGTTCCCATCCATAAC
>NZ_JBPWAP010000216.1:0-1346 GCF_051776705.1 Bacillus cereus group sp. BceL291
TAGAATGATATAATCGTATTCTGTGTCCACAAGTGACTCCATAAATGTAGTTACAAACAATTCTTTGTTTTGAATCTCAGGGAATTGAGCTAAGTTATAACCTGATGGAAAAGCCAGAAAATCCATCTTATCGTGTAATTTTTGCATCAACCTTGGATTCACTTTTTTCTCTAGCAAATCTTGCTTCGTACAAATATACTGCAAGAGATTGTATTCATTTTCTTTTCTTACAAGCTCTAGCATGTTCTTACTCTCATGGCTAAGACCAGTTGTAACCGCAAAGCTTGGTCTTACTTGGTCCGCTTCTACATAAAGCACCTTTTTCCCTAAATGAGCCAATTCATTCGCCATCGTAATACTTAACGAGCTTTTTCCTACGTTTTCATTTGTGGCATAAAAGGCAATGATTCTTACTTGCCGATCCATCTGAAAAACTCCTTTCTTACTTAGATTCGCTCAGATACTGAGATACATACTCTTTTACATTTTTAGAAATTGGATTGGTCGAATGCTTCTCTACATAGTCTAAAATGTTCTTTTGATCAGATATTTGCGAGAATCCTTCAGCAGGTTCTAGCTCTTTCCCTGTTTGTTCTACCTTTTGTCCAACTGCAACAGGAATTACATCTCCAAGTGTTTTTGCACGGTTTAAGTATTGAAGCTGTTCAGGTGAAACAGCCAGTGTATATAATCGCGTTACCTTTGGCTTTTGTTTTCCTTCTTGTTCCTCTTTTGATTCTTTCTTTTCTAGCACGAAGGCATCTTCCGTATTGCTATCTTTTGCAGCAGTCACACGTACACGTTGGAAAAGACCTCCGAATACAACCTTCTCATTGTCCCCTTCTTTTACAACCTGTTTGAAATACAAGTCCACATACGTGTTTGGAATAATACTATTCCCTGAACTTGTTTCCAAATCAACGAGTAACGGAAAAGCAACTTCCCCATCTTTCAAATTTAAAATGGAAGAGTCAGGTAAATCCTCTTTCTTTACTACTTTGTTTTTAAAGAGATAGCTATTTTCTGTAATGGGCTGCCCATCATTTGTCCACTTTCCTACAACATCTTTTTTGTTTACACGTAATGCATTTGGTGGAATGGCATCACCAGGTAATGTTCGTTCCACTAGCATTTCTTCTTTAATTTCTGTATGCGCAGGTATATCCTTTGCGGCTACAACAATCTTTGTTGGTTTTACAGCATTTTCTACCGCGAAATGATTATATCCATAGATCCCCGCTACTGTTGCAGCAGCTAAACCTACCGCAGCAATCTGCTTCTTTTGAAACTTAGATGGCTTCAATGTTTGTATTCCTCCTTATGTAGCCTTTAAACGCAAAAAAAGG
>NZ_JBPWAP010000217.1:0-1346 GCF_051776705.1 Bacillus cereus group sp. BceL291
CCTTTTTTTGCGTTTAAAGGCTACATAAGGAGGAATACAAACATTGAAGCCATCTAAGTTTCAAAAGAAGCAGATTGCTGCGGTAGGTTTAGCTGCTGCAACAGTAGCGGGTATCTATGGGTACAATCATTTCGCAGTCGAAAATGCAGTAAAACCAACAAAGATTGTTGTAGCCGCAAAGGATATACCTGCGCATACAGAGATTAAAGAAGACATGCTAGTGGAACGAACATTACCTGGTGATGCGATTCCCCCCAATGCATTACGTGCAAATAAAAAAGAAGTAGTAGGTAAGTGGACAAATGATGGGCAGCCCATTACAGAAAATAGCTATCTCTTTAAAAACAAAGTAGTAAAGAAAGAAGAGTTACCTGACTCTGCCATTTTAAATTTAAAAGATGGAGAAGTTGCATTCCCGTTACTCGTTGATTTGGAAACAAGTTCAGGTAATAGTATCATTCCGAACACGTATGTCGACTTGTATTTCAAACAGGTTGTGAAAGAAGGCGACAATGAGAAAGTTGTGTTTGGTGGTCTTTTCCAACGTGTACGTGTTACGGCCGCAAAAGATAGCAATACAGAAGATGCATTTGTATTAGAAAAGAAAGAATCAAAAGAAGAACAAGAAGGAAAACAAAAGCCCAAAGTAACGCGATTATATACGCTAGCTGTTTCACCTGAACAACTTCAATACTTAAATCGTGCAAAAACACTTGGAGATGTGATTCCTGTTGCAGTCGGACAAAAAATAGAACAAACAGGGAAAGAATTAGAACCAGCAGAAGGGTTCTCGCAAATATCTGATCAAAAGAACATTTTAGACTATGTAGAGAAGCATTCGACCAATCCAATTTCTAAAAATGTAAAAGAGTATGTAGCGCAGTATCTGAGCGAATCTAAGTAAGAAAGGAGTTTTTAAGATGGATCGGCAAGTAAGAATGGTTGCCTTTTATGCCACAAATGAAAACGTAGGAAAAAGCACGTTAAGTATTGCGATGGCAAATGAGTTAGCTCATTTAGGGAAAAAGGTACTTTATGTAGAAGCAGACCAAGTAAGGCCAAGCTTTGCGGTTGGAACTGGTCTTAGCCACGATAGTAAAAATATATTAGAGCTTGTAAGAAAAGAAAATGATTACAACCTCTTGCAGTATATTTGTACGAAGCAAGATTTGCTAGAGAAAAAAGTGAATCCAAGGTTGATGCAAAAATTACACGATAAGATGGATTTTCTAGTATTTCCATCAGGTTATAACTTAGCTCAATTCCCTGAGATTCAAAACAAAGAATTGTTTGTAACTACATTTATGGAGTCACTTGTGGACACAGAATACGATTATATCATTCTA
>NZ_JBPWAP010000218.1:0-1342 GCF_051776705.1 Bacillus cereus group sp. BceL291
TGAAGTGCACCCCAATTGTTAGACACAGTCTAACAATTGGAGGTGCATTTTTTATGGCTAAATTTTCTTCAAAAGAAAAAATCCAAGCGGTGAAACGATATTTAGATGGTACAGAAAGTGGAAAAACAATTGCTAAATCTATAGGAGTTAACCCTAGCGTACTTCGTGAGTGGATTAGACGATATGAGTCTTCAGGTGAAAAGGCCTTTGAAAAGTGCTATACATTCTACCCAGCCCAGTATAAACTAGATGTACTTTATTATATGAATGAACACGGGACATCTATCAGAGAAACAGCGGCACTTTTCAATATACCGTCTTATGAAACACTTCGGAAATGGAAAATAGCTTATGAAACAAGAGGATTGGATGCCCTACAATCAAAGAAAAAGGGGCGTCCAACCATGAAAGATAAAAAAATAAAGCCAGTAGATGAAGGATCAATCGAAGCCTTACAAGCGGAAAATGAGCGTTTACGTATGGAAAATGCATATTTAAAAAAGTTGAATGCCTTAGTTCAAAACAAAGAAAAATCACCAAACAAGACAAAGCGCAAGTAATCTACGAGTTAAGGCATGAATTTCCTATCAAGGAGTTACTTCAACTCGCAAACATTCCACGTAGTACGTACTATTACTGGATGAAACGTTTTAATCATCCTGATCCAAATGCGGAGGTAAAAGAACTGATTCAAGCTATTTATAATGAACACGATGGGTGTTATGGTTATCGTCGTATTCGTGATGAACTTATGAATCGTGGACACAAAGTAAATCATAAAAAAGTGTATCGCCTTATGAAAGAATTAGGGTTAAAATGTCTGGTTCGTATGAAAAAATATCGCTCTTACAAAGGGACAGTTGGGAAAATTGCGCCAAATATTTTAAATCGCAACTTCCAAGCTGAAAAACCAAATGAAAAGTGGGTTACAGATATTACGGAGTTTAAGTTATTTGGGGAGAAGTTATACCTATCACCAATGTTGGATTTATTTAATGGTGAAATTATCACGTATACAATTGGTTCAAGACCGACCTATTCCCTTGTTTCAACGATGTTGGACCAAGCCCTTTATTGTGTAACCAATCCGGATAAACTCCTCATTCACTCTGATCAAGGTTGGCACTATCAAATGAAACAATACCGTCATTCTCTTAAGAATTGTGGCATAACTCAAAGTATGTCTCGCAAAGGAAACTGTTATGACAATGCCGTTATTGAAAATTTCTTCGGTATCATGAAATCGGAATTTCTGTATCGAAAAGAATTTGAAAGTATAACACATTTCAAACAAGAATTAGCAAAGTATATAGAATACTATAATCATAAAAGAATTAAGGCA
>NZ_JBPWAP010000219.1:0-1288 GCF_051776705.1 Bacillus cereus group sp. BceL291
TGGTATTATCCCCTATAGGTAGACAGTAAAAAAAGAGTCCATCTGATATGATGGACTCAATACTGTTTTATCTGGAGGGGATTTTTTTATGGCAAGAAAAGGACAATCATTTCAAAAATATACAGAAGAACTAAAGCGAGAAGCAGTTCGTCTTCGATTAGAAGAGAGAAAATCATTGCGAGAAATTCGTGAACAACTCGGTGTGAAGAGCGATGCCCAGATTATTGAGTGGGTAAAACGTGCGCAACAGGGGGAGTCCTTTGATGATCAACGTGGTGTCTGGAATCGAAAGAATTTTAATAGTCTAGAAGAAGAAAATGCTTATTTGAAGGCACAGGTTGAGTATTTAAAAAAGCGCAATCCAAATCTACACGGGAAGGAATGGTCCTAAAGAAAGAACGATTTTCTCTTATCGATTCATTACGCCAAGCCTATCCACTCCGATGGTTGCTTCAAATCGCGGAAGTTTCTAAGGCTGGCTACTATAAATGGCGGAAATATCATAACGTGCAGCGTTTACGTCAGAAAAGGGATATGTGGCATAAAGAACATATTTTATCTATTCATCGTCAGCACCCTTACTATGGGTATAAACGTATGACTCGTGCTTTGGCTCGAGAAGGAATGGTAATGAATCATAAACGTGTTCGTCGTCTTATGAGAGAGCTGGGTATTCAATCTATCATTCGAAAAAAACGTCCGTTTTATGGAAGAAAAACATCTGTGGTATTTAAAAATCATTTGAATCGAGAGTTTCAAGCTGAAAAGCAAAACCAAAAATTCGTAACAGATATTACTTATGTACGAATCGGAGAACAATTTGCCTATTTGTCAGCTGTGTTAGATCTATACAACAATGAAATTGTTGCCTGGAAGCTATCTTCAAGAAATGATTTAGATTTGGTTTTAACTACATTACGTCAATTAGAAGGAAAGTCATTAACTACTAAGCCCCTTTTCCATTCAGATCAAGGGTTTCAATATACATCTAAATCCTACGCAAAACAGTTAGAGAAATTAGGATTTGTCGGTAGTCATTCTAGACGTGGAAACTGTTTTGATAATGCATGTATCGAATCATTCTTCTCACATTTAAAAACAGAGAAGTTGTATTTAGTGCGCCCAAAAACATATGAAATGGCCTACCGAGCAATTCAAGAATATATTCAATTTTATAATACAGAAAGATTCCAAGAAAAACTTCACGGCCTTTCCCCGATAGAATATCGGGAAAAGGCCGTGGCATAATACTCTTTTTATTACTGTCTACTTGACAGGGAGATGACCA
>NZ_JBPWAP010000220.1:0-1227 GCF_051776705.1 Bacillus cereus group sp. BceL291
GGTATCAATCCGCAGCTTCGGTGGTGTATTTAGCCCCGGTACATTTTCGGCGCAGAGTCACTCGACTAGTGAGCTATTACGCACTCTTTAAATGGTGGCTGCTTCTAAGCCAACATCCTAGTTGTCTAAGCAACTCCACATCCTTTTCCACTTAATACACACTTTGGGACCTTAGCTGGCGGTCTGGGCTGTTTCCCTTTTGACTACGGATCTTATCACTCGCAGTCTGACTCCTAAGGATAAGTCATTGGCATTCGGAGTTTGACTGAATTCGGTAATCCGATGAGGACCCCTAGTCCAATCAGTGCTCTACCTCCAAGACTCTTACACTTAAGGCTAGCCCTAAAGCTATTTCGGGGAGAACCAGCTATCTCCAGGTTCGATTGGAATTTCTCCGCTACCCACACCTCATCCCCGCACTTTTCAACGTGCGTGGGTTCGGGCCTCCATTCAGTGTTACCTGAACTTCACCCTGGACATGGGTAGATCACCTGGTTTCGGGTCTACGACCACGTACTAAACGCCCTATTCAGACTCGCTTTCGCTGCGGCTCCGCCTCTTCAGCTTAACCTCGCACGGGATCGTAACTCGCCGGTTCATTCTACAAAAGGCACGCCATCACCCGTTAACGGGCTCTGACTATTTGTAGGCACACGGTTTCAGGATCTCTTTCACTCCCCTTCCGGGGTGCTTTTCACCTTTCCCTCACGGTACTGGTTCACTATCGATCACTAGGGAGTATTTAGCCTTGGGAGATGGTCCTCCCAGATTCCGACGGAATTTCACGTGTTCCGCCGTACTCAGGATACATTCAAGAGAGAACGAAGTTTCGACTACGGGGTTGTTACCCTCTACGACGGACCTTTCCAGGTCGCTTCGTCTACCTCGTTCCTTTGTAACTCCGTATAGAATGTCCTACAACCCCAAGAGGCAAGCCTCTTGGTTTGGGCTATGTTCCGTTTCGCTCGCCGCTACTCAGGAAATCGCATTTGCTTTCTCTTCCTCCAGGTACTTAGATGTTTCAGTTCCCTGGGTCTGTCTTCCTTACCCTATGTATTCAGATAAGGATACCATACCATTACGTATGGTGGGTTTCCCCATTCGGAAATCTTCGGATCAAAGCTTACTTACAGCTCCCCGAAGCATATCGGCGTTAGTCCCGTCCTTCATCGACTCCTAGTGTCAAGGCATCCACCGTGCGCCCTTTCTAACTTAACCAAACTAAAA
>NZ_JBPWAP010000221.1:0-1198 GCF_051776705.1 Bacillus cereus group sp. BceL291
GCGTTCATCCTGAGCCAGGATCAAACTCTCCAATAAAGTTAGTTTGTCTAGCATCTAAAATAAAAATTGACGTTTCACGTTGTTTGTTTCGTTCAGTTTTCAAAGAACTAATGGTGGAGCCTAGCGGGATCGAACCGCTGACCTCCTGCGTGCAAGGCAGGCGCTCTCCCAGCTGAGCTAAGGCCCCAAACAAGTATCGGGAAGACAGGATTTGAACCTGCGACCCCCTGGTCCCAAACCAGGTGCTCTACCAAGCTGAGCCACTTCCCGAAAGAAAACGCGCCCGAGAGGAGTCGAACCCCTAACCTCTTGATCCGTAGTCAAACGCTCTATCCAATTGAGCTACGGGCGCATATGGTGCCGAGGGCGGGGGTCGAACCCGCACGGTGGTCACCCACCGCAGGATTTTAAGTCCTGTGCGTCTGCCTGTTCCGCCACCCCGGCATGTCATATTGAAAATTGGAGCGGAAGACGGGATTCGAACCCGCGACCCCAACCTTGGCAAGGTTGTATTCTACCACTGAACTACTTCCGCAAGACATGTTTGAGATATTTTATTAAAAGTGCGGGTGAAGGGAGTCGAACCCCCACGCCAAAGGCGCTAGATCCTAAGTCTAGTGCGTCTGCCAATTCCGCCACACCCGCATATTAATTAAAATGGTGAGCCATGAAGGACTCGAACCTTCGACCCTCTGATTAAAAGTCAGATGCTCTACCAACTGAGCTAATGGCTCTTACAATAAAAACTGGTGCCGACTAGAGGACTTGAACCCCCAACCTACTGATTACAAGTCAGTTGCTCTACCAATTGAGCTAAGTCGGCTAAATGGTGGAGGATGACGGGATCGAACCGCCGACCCCCTGCTTGTAAGGCAGGTGCTCTCCCAGCTGAGCTAATCCTCCGGATTGCCTGGCAACGTCCTACTCTCACAGGGACAAGGTCCCAACTACCATCGGCGCTAGAGAGCTTAACTTCCGTGTTCGGTATGGGAACGGGTGTGGCCTCTCTGCCATCATTACCAGACTGTATTCATTTAAGACAAGAATCATTGTAACTCATTTAACTTTTAAAGTCAACAAGTTTTTTATATTCTTTCAAAACTAGATAACATTGCTTCATATTATATGGTTAAGTCCTCGATCTATTAGTATTCGTCAGCTCCACATGTCACCATGCTTCCACCTCGAACCTATCAAC
>NZ_JBPWAP010000222.1:0-1187 GCF_051776705.1 Bacillus cereus group sp. BceL291
AGCAAGTGCGTTAAACGGCTGAATGCCATCTGCTCTTTCTGCTGCAGCACGATCCCAATTATACATAGATGCATATTTGCCACTGTATAACGTTACACCACTTACACAAATCGCTGTCCCTTGTCTCATGTCAGCATTTCCAGAACAAACTTTAATAATCAATGCATGTTGTTGCGGAATATAGTTTGTCGGCACTTTGAAAGTGAAAGAGTATCTTCTGATTTCTCCATAAAATGTAGACGGTTCAGGAAAATCCATTTTTTGTTCATTCCATATATCGTAACTTACATTGTCTCGGAATTTAACGCAGCATACTTGTAAACGAGGTTTCCCTGTTTTACGTACCCCATTTATCATTGCTGTTCTAAAATGAGCAGATAATGTGTATTCATTTCCAGGATGTATCCCATTATTCACGATTGTTTCTGGATAGTTATACATATCTACCCTTGCAGCATTTACCATTTGCTCGTAATCGAATATATGCGTATTCTTTTCTATTACGACATTTCCCCATGACTTCCAAGTAAGGCCGTATCCACCTTCAAACCCATAATAATCGTTATGTCCGATGTTTTTCTTTGTAACACTAGAAAAGTCTGGATCTGCTATTAGGTTTCGTCTTGATACCGCAGTTGTTTTTGTGCCCCATTCGTCTTGGAATAGGAAGTCTAGCATTTTAACAGTTACACCATCTTTATCAATGGTGATTTTATCACCATCAATTCTAATAAGATTTGTATCTATGCCTTTTGCTGTTAACCATTTGACCATTGTATCGGCATTAATATTCAGTTTCTCAGCGTCGATTGTAATCTTACCAGGTGACATATTGATAGAAGTAATGATACCGTCTTTTAAAATTTGTGCTAAGATCCCTTCATCTAACACTTCTAACCTAGATTCCGTTTTCTTTACATAGGCATTATAAGTCTCATTTATAAACGTTTCTTGTTTTCCAGAGATGATTGAAACGCCTTTTTCAGTAGCACTAATACTTCTTTCTAATTCTGTAACTTTTTTAGTGTAATCTTCAGTTGCTATCTTATCGGCCACTTCTTCCATGATTTTATCTTTATCTACAATATCAACGGGATTCTCCATAAATGAAGAAGGTTTATCGCCGATCTGCAACATAGGTTGAGCTGCCCACAGCCTTCCATTTCTACGCAGCCAGTATTGTACTT
>NZ_JBPWAP010000223.1:0-966 GCF_051776705.1 Bacillus cereus group sp. BceL291
GGTAAACGTTCCAATGCTTTCTCTAACATGTCTGAAACAAGCGAATACGTCGGTCTAGAACCAATTGTATAGGTAATAATTTCACCATTATACAAATCTAATACAGGTGATACATACAGTTTTTCTCCAAACAATTTAAACTCTGTGATGTCTGTTACCCACTTTTGATTCGGTGCATCTGTATGAAAATTACGCTCTAAAATATTAGGTGCAATTCTACCGACTTTTCCTTTATAGGATTTATATTTCTTCATACGCACAACACACTTTAACCCAAGCTCTTTCATAATGCGCTGAACCTTCTTGTGGTTCACTTTCTGGCCACGATTCGTTAATTCATCACGAATGCGACGATAACCATAACGACCTTCATTTTCCTCATAAATCGCTTTAATCTCAGCTTTCAAATCGGCATCTACATCTGGACGATTCATTTTCTTTACTAAATCATAATACGTGCTTCGAGGAATAGTAGCTAGCTCCACGAGTGCCTTCACCGAATATTTATGCCTTAATTCATAGACTACTTGCGCTTTGTCTTGTTTTGTGATTTTTCCTTGTTTTGAACTAAGGCATTTAACTTTTTTAAGTACTCATTTTCCATCTCAAGCTGTTTAATGCGTGCTTCAAGTGCTTCGACTGACCCTTCAGCTAAAGGTTGTTTTAATTGTTTATTTGAATCTTTTTTCATGGATGGACGCCCCTTTTTCTTAGATTGAAGGGCATCAATTCCTTGTGTTTCGAGCTGTTTTTTCCAAACAGAAATCGTTGAAGGGGCAGGAATATTAAAGATAGCTGCCGTCTCAAATAAGGACATACCGTTTTCAATCATAAAGTTTAGTACGTCTAGTTTAAATTGTTGTGTGTAATTTGTACATCGTTTTAGAAAAGCTTCCAGACCATTCTGTTTATATTGGTTTACCCAATTCAAAATGATTGTGTCACTTATACCGAGCGATCTACCCA
>NZ_JBPWAP010000224.1:0-962 GCF_051776705.1 Bacillus cereus group sp. BceL291
TCGTAGGGTAAGCGCCCAACGCCTTTTCACATTACTGTGATAGGTTTTCAAACGCTCCCCTCCGAACCGTACGTACATGTTTCCATGTATACGGCTCTCCACTTATCCTCTGAATTTCAATCTAACCTTCCAGCGTGCAGGTCAACATGACACTTTTTACACAATGCTAGTGTCTTGCGGTTGCGAGCTATCATGATTCTTTCCCAAAGTTGTTTTCCTTTTAGCTCTTTGAGTTTTTTAACATGATGCATTTCGATAGCGGTGTTTTCAGTTTGACACCACTCACATTTACTAGCCTGAAGGCGTCTGATTAGACTATTGCGTCCTGCATATATCATAGTATTTGGAACGATATCTATTTCTTTATTAGTAGTTGGATTTTCATAAACCCTTTTCAAAGGTTCATTATAGAAATATCTATGCTTTTGACCAGTTTTAGTCGTGTAAGAAATTCTAAAATTGCCTTCATGATTAAACTTTTTCATTATTTTGCTGACTGATAGTTTGTATTTGTTTGCAAAAGTTTTTACCATGCTGAATTTCATAATGTAGCGAAACTTCTGTAGGCTGTGTACATTTTTTGCTAGTTTATAATAATTATATAAACCTCTAATTTCACTATTGTATATACTTAGAATTTCTAAATTGTCGGAGTTTATTAATTCGGCCCTATGAATAGACTTCCAACTACTATCTTTTTCGATTTTAAGAACTTTGAGCTCCTTAAGTTTTCCAATCCATTTTTCCTTAGGCATGTAAATTTCGCACTTGTTTGATGCATACCTTTTGGCTATTCTACTGTTTGAGCCTTTGTATACAGCCTGAAGGTTACTTATAGTTACATCGTATCCAAGGAATCTCGCTTTCATTTTCCCATGTGTAATGAGTGTTTTCTCTGATGATAGTTCAAGATTTAGTTTATTCTTTAGAAAAGCCGTAAGGTCTTTCTTTACTTCTTCTGC
>NZ_JBPWAP010000225.1:0-954 GCF_051776705.1 Bacillus cereus group sp. BceL291
AATTAGGTTTTGTAAAAAGAAAACGAAAGTTTTCAGGAAATGAATTAGCTACCATATGTATCTGGGTCAGTCAACGTACAGCGAGTGATTCTCTCGTTCGACTATGCAGTCAATTACACGCCGCCACAGGCACTCTTATGAGTCCAGAAGGACTCAATAAACGCTTTGATAAAAAAGCGGTTGAATTTTTGAAATATATTTTTTCTGCATTATGGAAAAGTAAACTTTGTAAAACATCAGCCATTTCAAGTGCAGCACTCACGTATTTTCAACGAATCCGTATTTTAGATGCGACGATTTTCCAAGTACCGAAACATTTAGCACATGTATATCCTGGGTCAGGTGGTTGTGCACAAACTGCAGGTATCAAGATTCAATTAGAATATGACTTACACAGCGGACAGTTTTTAAACTTCCAGGTAGGTCCTGGAAAAAATAATGATAAAACATTTGGAACAGATTGCTTAGATACCTTACGGCCGGGTGATCTGTGTATTCGTGATTTAGGATATTTTTCATTGGAAGACTTAGATCAAATGGATCAACGTGGCGTGTGCTATATATCAAGACTTAAGTTAAACCATACCGTCTATACGAAAAATCCATTTCCAGAATACTTTCGAAATGGGACAATCAAAAAACAGTCACAGTATATCCAAGTTGATTTAGAGAACATTATGCACACGTTAAAACCAGGACAAACGTATGAAATAAAAGAGTCGTATATTGGCAAGAATCAAAGATTATTTACAAGAGTAATTATCTACCGATTAACAGAGGAACAAATACTGGAACGTAGAAAAAAACAAAGCTATACCGAAAGTAAAAAGGGGATTACATTTTCAGAAAAGAGTAAACGATTAACGGGTATCAACATATATGTTACGAATACGCCTTGGGAAGTGGTTCCGATGGAACAAATCCATGATTTTTACTCCCTCCGCTGGCAGATCG
>NZ_JBPWAP010000226.1:0-919 GCF_051776705.1 Bacillus cereus group sp. BceL291
GTATGAAGCCTACGAAAGTTGAAATCGATGTTACTGATAATAAAATTTATGTGGTCAAGAATGGTGAGGTTACGCCACTGAATCCTCCAGTAACAGGATTTGGGGAACAAGTAATCACTTGGCAAGGTGGGAAAGTTGATCGTGTATCAACTACCATCACAGAAAAAATAAAATAACTGGGGATGCGATTATGAAGCAATTAACTATTGATGATGTTATAGGGAGTTTCAACTATAACGCGATAAGCACCAGTGAAAAGTTTTTGAATCCAAGCTTTGAAGTGCATTTTTACGATAAAGAGGAACGGCAAAAAATGGATTGTTTTGATGCTAAGACTGAAACTGAAGCTTGGAAAGCAACTTTAGAAGAGCACGGGAAAGGTATTCAGAAGATTAGGATAACTCATTCGAATCGTACTAGAGCAGAATTTTTAGCGCTAGATTAGGAGGCAAAGTGATGGCTTTCAATCGTTGGTTAACTGATGAGGAATATCAGCAAGCTGAATCAAACGGTATAAGTAGAAGAGTTCTTTACATGAGAATGTACAGATACGGTTGGGAACTACAAGAAGCATTGACCACACCACCAAGAACATATTGGCATATGAACGAAGGGAAAAGCAATAAGTGGTTGGAATTGGCAACGGAAAACGGAATCAATTCAAGTACTTTTTATAGCAGGGTAAATAATGGTTGGGATCCTAAAGATGCAGCAAGTATTCCAACGCGTAAACAAATTGACAGGAAGGAACTTGTTAAGATTGCCGAATCCAATGGCATCAGCGTAAGTACTTTCAGATCTAGATTGAGTTATGGATGGGAACCGATAAAAGCAGCTACAACACCAGCTAAGTCTAAAAATAAAAACATTAGTTAAAGGGAGTAGATGAAAATGAAAGCTATGGAAAACGGTGTATATG
>NZ_JBPWAP010000227.1:0-886 GCF_051776705.1 Bacillus cereus group sp. BceL291
CCTTTTATATCTACATCTACTATATGATGTTTATTCCCTTTATTTATAAGAGATTGACATCTAGCTATTGCATGTTTTGTCGCTCGATTAGGTCTAAATCCATAGGAATGATTGTAGAATTTTGCTTCACATATTGGTTCGAGAACTTGTTTAAACATTTGTTGGATTAGTCTGTCTCTCATTGTAGGAATACCTAAAGGCCTTGTTTTACCGTTTTCTTTAGGTATCGCTACCCTTCGTACTTTTTGAGGTTTATAATCATTTAAAGCTGTTCTAATGTCCTTTATGAAGTTTTCTACATTTTTCATTTTGTAATTATCTATGGTTATTCCATCTGTACCTCTTGTCTTTGAGCCTGTATTGGCTTTGATATTGCGGTATGCGAGTAGTATATTTTCTTTTGATGTTATAATTTCATATAATCCTATTCCTTTTGTGCAGTTATATTTACTGCGCTCATATAGCGTGTCAAAGGTGGATTGCATACCGTAGTACTCGCTGTTTCTCAGTGTAGCGTTCATCGATGGATATATTGCTCCTTCCTTTTGGAAAGTCCCATCATCATACTCGACCTTATGAACTTCATTTGGTTACTATTGTTTAATTTCTTTAATGACTCGGGGTTATCCCTCCACTATGTTTCCATAATTTCATCGGTACTGTACCCCTGCTTTCACGAGAGTAAATCAATTTCGGCTTTATACCTTATATGAACCAACCCCAAGATAGTGGTTTAAATAGTTGTCTCTCGCTTCCCACGTTCCGATTTAACTAGCTGTACATCTAATTTTAGGTGGATACTATAGGCCTGTAAGTTCTCTATGTTCATTGTTACATAGTACGAATTTCATAGGTTCGATTCTTACTTTTCGTTGACTTACCCCAT
>NZ_JBPWAP010000228.1:0-849 GCF_051776705.1 Bacillus cereus group sp. BceL291
CTTGTTCCCCAAATCCTGTTACTGGAGGATTCAGTGGCGTAACCTCACCATTCTTGACCACATAAATTTTATTATCAGTAACATCGATTTCAACTTTCGTAGGCTTCATACAACTGAAATCCCCCTTTTTCTTTTTAGCTAACTTTTTGTTTTTGATTGCGTTGTAACTCTCGTTTCATTGATTCAAATTTGATTAACCATGCTTGCCAACGCTTATCGTTTTCTTCTTGCTGTTGCTTTGCTACTTCACAGTTACAACCTTCCGTTAGACCTACACCTGGATAAATTTCTTTACGAATAATTCCTGTATTACGGCATAATACACACATCGTTATTCCTCCTAATTAGAAACCTAAATTTGCAAGCCTTTGATCCGCTGTTGTAAATTTCAAGACCTTTGAATCTCCTAATAAACGACTAACTGTTTTAGCATCGTATTTATTAAAAAGTTGTTTTCCAGTAAAGTTTGTTGTGGTAAATGTACTCATTCCTTGTCTAGAGTTTGATACTGCATATAAAAGACGTTGAATGAAATCAGATGCCTGTCTACTTGAATCCGTTGATCCACTTTCTGCCCCAAGATCATCTAATACCACGAAATCAGCTTGTCCAATTAATTGAACGAAATATTGAAGTGTATATTTACTGCTCTTATCATCGAAAGAATCCATAATCATCCTTGTTATTGCTTCTAGTTCCACGTATAAACAACTTTTCATAAGGTGATAGTTTTCTTCCCCTTGACTGATATCCCAGAAATACTGATTCAATTCATGAAGCATGCTGTATGCTAGGAAACTTTTGGCCGTCCCTTGATTTCCTGTAAATACAACTTTTCTAATTTCTCCG
>NZ_JBPWAP010000229.1:0-757 GCF_051776705.1 Bacillus cereus group sp. BceL291
TGTTATAATATGTGTAGAAGTATTATAAAGATAGTTTTTGCATAAACTAATAAAGACGAAGTGCTGGTAACACTTCGCCTTATGTAACTGCTACCGCAAGGTGGATGGTTGCTAAAAAAGAGTTTATTTTTTCTTAGAATCACCCTTCAAACGCTTGCCGGCATTGTGGGTGGTTCTTTTCGTTTTTCGTCGATTTTTTTGTATTTGCTTCCAAGACGTTGATAGGTATTTACCTACTCGTTTTGCAAAAAATACAGCGACTTCTCTAGCAATTACTTTCAGTATCTCAATTGCTATCGTGAAAAGTATATCCATTCGATCACCTCCTTTCTCCATAAAATGAAAGAGAAAGGATAGCAACCGACCACCCTGAAATATTCAGTTACGTTATATTCATTATACCATATTTATAGTTGGGTTAATAGCTTAAAAACCTTGATATGACAACGTTTTTAAGGTTTTTCAAGTTTTGGGATCAGAGATTTGAAATGGTAAAAATAATATTTTTTTTAGAAATGATTGACATGAAACTCTATATATCATAATATTGAAATTGTAATATTAAAGAAACCAAATCCAACATTTTCATATAGACTTTAGATTAGCTAAAAGGACACACCTAAGGCGCATTATGCCATAGGTGTGTCCTTTTTTTGCGTTTAAAGGCTACATAAGGAGGAATACAAACATTGAAGCCATCTAAGTTTCAAAAGAAGCAGATTGCTGCGGTAGGTTTAGCTGCTGCAACAGTAGCGGG
>NZ_JBPWAP010000230.1:0-712 GCF_051776705.1 Bacillus cereus group sp. BceL291
GAAAGGATAACGCCTTTTTTACTTTATGGATAGTCCAAAACCTTAATTTTATAGCGATGTAGCGGTACCAAATATCCGTTTAATAATTATTTATGCTAACTTTATATATCTGTATAATCAAACGTTATTATTCATTTTTAATTGCTCTAAAAGATAATCACAGACATTCACAAAAATACATTGTTTTTTTAAACTTAATAATAAGTATTTCAATTCAAATTCTTGATAAAAAATCTTAGTGATATATAGTTTAAACTCATCTAAATTAGGCTTTTCTGGGCTATATAGCATATCTAAAGGAAGTTTAAATTTAGAAAACAAATGATCGTTTTGTGCAAAAATCGAAACTTCTTCTCTAGTTAATCGATCATGAAATGCAATTGAAATGTTTCTTAAGGCATTTACTTGTTCTTCTTCAAATTCATGATCTATAACAAATCTATAAAATGGGAATTCATCTGACTGAATCATACTTTGCATAAGTCTAAATTGATATCTTAATAAAGTCACTTCTTTGATTAAATCCATATTTCCCCTCCTTTATTTCCCTAAATTAACCAGTTTATCATAACAATTTATAACTTGAAATACAAATACTTATGATATATCACCCATACAATTTTTATTAACATAACCTATCATTATCAATAGTTAACGATGCTAAAAATTTCGTTATGGGGTAATTAAAACTATTAGCTTGATAGGGATGGGG
>NZ_JBPWAP010000231.1:0-698 GCF_051776705.1 Bacillus cereus group sp. BceL291
TATCTAGCTTAATATACATACTAACCACCTCAGAGTCAGTATGGAGAATCCAATTGAAAATGTACATATTTATTCAAGCGTTAATGTACATATTTAAGTTAGCATTTATATATTTTTATAGGGTTATATATTTTTCTTTTGCTCTGCTGTATAGCAGAGCTCTTTTTTTTGTCGTACAAAAGCCACCTATATATGTGAAGTGCACCCCAATTGTTAGGCTGTGTCTAACAATTGGGGTGCACTTCAGTCCTGTCGGGCGGCTTCTTTTAATTTATATTCACCAATTCATCAAACTTAAACTTAGTATTCAAACCAAAGGCATCTGTACAATATATAGTTTTCGTCATCGGTTCAATATGTAATACATTTATGTACATGTCTTGCACCATTCCATCACGATAGTATGAGATATGTATTTCTTCTTCCTCGTGAAAAGATTGCATTAACGCTCTTTCTATTCGTTCCATAGTATCTTGTGTTAAAAAAGGTTTAGGTACTTTATATTGTTCCTCAAACATTCTATGTATTTCCTCGTATTGCTTCGGTATTGAAGCAAACGGATTCCATTTGACCATTTTATCAAGACATTTTTTAGTTCTTATAGAAATATTAATATCTCTATCTTTGTACACATATCTTCATACATAATTCTCCTTATAACACATTTCTATATTTTAAAATTTGATAAGCGGTTATTA
>NZ_JBPWAP010000232.1:0-665 GCF_051776705.1 Bacillus cereus group sp. BceL291
TAATGATGGCAGAGAGGTCACACCCGTTCCCATACCGAACACGGAAGTTAAGCTCTCTAGCGCCGATGGTAGTTGGGACCTTGTCCCTGTGAGAGTAGGACGTTGCCAGGCAAAATGGAGGATTAGCTCAGCTGGGAGAGCACCTGCCTTACAAGCAGGGGGTCGGCGGTTCGATCCCGTCATCCTCCACCATATATGTCGGAGGGGTAGCGAAGTGGCTAAACGCGGCGGACTGTAAATCCGCTCCTTCGGGTTCGGCAGTTCGAATCTGCCCCCCTCCACCATTCTTAATTAATGGGCTATAGCCAAGCGGTAAGGCAACGGACTTTGACTCCGTCATGCGCTGGTTCGAATCCAGCTAGCCCAGCCATTAAGAGCCATTAGCTCAGTTGGTAGAGCATCTGACTTTTAATCAGAGGGTCGAAGGTTCGAGTCCTTCATGGCTCACCATTTTAATGAAATATGCGGGTGTGGCGGAATTGGCAGACGCACTAGACTTAGGATCTAGCGCCTTTGGCGTGGGGGTTCGACTCCCTTCACCCGCACTTTTAATAAAATAACTCATACATGTCTTGCGGAAGTAGTTCAGTGGTAGAATACAACCTTGCCAAGGTTGGGGTCGCGGGTTCGAATCCCGTCTTCCGCTCCAATTTTCAATATGACAT
>NZ_JBPWAP010000233.1:0-649 GCF_051776705.1 Bacillus cereus group sp. BceL291
AAAGTGTCACAGAATGACTCTTCTGTGACGAAAATATATAAGGTAACTCACTATAACGTTCAGAAAATTACGAAATTCACGATTTACTCAAAGATGCTGGTTCTAGGCCTAATAACCATGCAGGAATCCATTTTTCCCAGCCAATTCGTGCACAGTTTGCTGCGAAACTATTAAAAATGTGGTAACTCAATCCACCGACTACCATGAAGAAAAAGAAATCAGGTAGTTTAAGAGCAATATCAAATAAATGTGCAAGGGCTGGTAATGATAAAAGCACCACGGTTCTCGTGATGCCCTCAATTCCATATTGTGATGAGTATGTTCCATCTAGCTTTGAAGCTTTACTACCCGTAATCCAGTCGAGCATGATAATCCAGCAGTAAATCGAGATCCAAATTAAGTTCGCTTTACCATATAACAAATTAATTATTGTTCCTAATCCACCACCGATAGCACCACCTACTTTAAATTGAGTACTTGTAATAACATCGCTTATATTCAATGCCTTGATGAGTTCGTGAATTCTTTCCAAGTTCTCACCTCCTCGTATGATAAAGTTAGGTTTTTTAGGAAAGGGATTTACCTATAAACCCGTGAGTATCTAGTTATATGAGATACTTATATTTGTAGATAGAGTGTTGCCGACCAC
>NZ_JBPWAP010000234.1:0-646 GCF_051776705.1 Bacillus cereus group sp. BceL291
GAATCGAAAGATTCATAAAAAACGTCATCCTTTCTAGTTAGCTTTTTAGAAAGAATAACGTTTTTTTACACTTGGGGGTAGTCTAGATTCTTAAGTTGATGGGCATGTGGTGCCACCCACAATTCCTCTTTCATACCTTTCAATGTATTTATCCAAATTGAATATTCATTGAAATCATTAATAATTTTATTTTCTCCCATCATCCAATTCTCCATTCTAATATTAGATTCTTATAAATTATAACATCAATCTACATGAAACAGAACAAAAGTTCTACTGGAGAAGTAAACAATAATTCACTATATCCTTTTATATAAGTTCAAATAATGGCTCACTCCCATATATTTTGTCCCTTTCACAAATCCACTCGAAGTATAAAATTTGTCACCCTGTACTGTATCTGTATTTAAAACAACAATATTAAAATGTTTTTTCGCATCGTTTATAATTCTCACTAATAATAACCTCCCTAATCCTTTCCTTCGGTATTTTTTTGCAATATAAAATCTCCTTATCCTACCAATCTTATTGTTTATTTATAAATGCTAACTTAAATATGTACATTAACGCTTGAATAAATATGTACATTTTCAATTGGATTCTCCATACTGACTCTGAGGTGGTTAGTATGTATATTAAGCTAGAT
>NZ_JBPWAP010000235.1:0-585 GCF_051776705.1 Bacillus cereus group sp. BceL291
TCTAGATATCGTTTTACTGCTTGTATTTTATCTTTTGAAGAAAATTTAGCCATAAAAAATGCACCTCCAATTGTTAATTATGTGTCTAACAATTGGGGTGCACTTCATATAAGAGTGTCCTTTCTAATAGTTTTTTAGCAGAAGCAACTGCATCCGATAATGATTAATAGTATAAAGAGTACAACAAGCAAAGCAAATCCTCCAGCAAAACCACAGCCTTCTCCGCAACTACCACCATAGCCCATAATAGTTCCTCCTTTAGGTAAGAGGATTAAAACTAAGGTTCATTCATGTATTTTAACGGGTTCACTTTACTTTATGTTTTTAAGAATGAATGGAGCAGGTCCTTTTAAAAATAACGAAAAGACCCCCTAAAGTGCCTTCCTTCAACTTGAACCATCTTAATTTTAATAATATATTGGACTCCTATCCGACGAATACTATTTTACTATGCTAATTTTTTTTGTTCATTGAGGGGTAGCACCACACATCCATCAACTTAAGGATTTAGACTATTTTTGAAGTTAAAAGCACGTTACTATTTTCTTATGTTAATGAGAAAGGGTGACGTGTTTTTTATGAATA
>NZ_JBPWAP010000236.1:0-571 GCF_051776705.1 Bacillus cereus group sp. BceL291
GATTCCTTTTTAGTTTATGGAGAGTTGTCGTTACGAGCTCTAATGTCATCTGTTCTGAAACATGGTAAGCTAAAATTTCATTAGTTGAGCCGTCTAAAATTGTAGATAAATAGGCCCTTTGATTCTTACCGTAAACTAAATAGGTGATATCTGTAAGAAGTGTTTTCCCTGGGGTATTTTGTTTAAATTCCCGATTTAATTGATTCGGTACTATTCGATGTTCTTTTGTAGCTTTAAGCATTCTTTTATAAGGATTCGCTTTGCGAACCGGACAGATAATCTCGTATTTCTTCATAATTCTACGGATACGCTTTAAATTGTAGACAACTTGAAACTGACCCGCCAATGTCATCTTTATCTGACGAGCCCCTTTGTTTCTATTTCTAAATCGAAGTGCTTTTAATATGGTTTCCTTCAAGATTTCATCTCGATCACTCTTTTGTTTCCGTTGTTCTTGAGATGAAACTGAAAAGTAATTATAGTATCCCGAACGGGATACACCAGCTACTTTACACAAATGACTGACCATATTCCTTAAGTTGTATTTCATGATGACAGAACGAATCAAGAT
>NZ_JBPWAP010000237.1:0-568 GCF_051776705.1 Bacillus cereus group sp. BceL291
TCAAAGCTTACTTACAGCTCCCCGAAGCATATCGGCGTTAGTCCCGTCCTTCATCGACTCCTAGTGTCAAGGCATCCACCGTGCGCCCTTTCTAACTTAACCAAACTAAAATTAAAAAATATGAGCTACACTGTTATCTAGTTTTCAAAGAACATACCATTTGCTATTTAAAATAGCTTTTTGGTGGAGCCTAGCGGGATCGAACCGCTGACCTCCTGCGTGCAAGGCAGGCGCTCTCCCAGCTGAGCTAAGGCCCCAAAATGTATGGTGGGCCTAAATGGACTCGAACCATCGACCTCACGCTTATCAGGCGTGCGCTCTAACCAGCTGAGCTATAGGCCCATACAAATTGCAGGATTTATTTATATCATATCCTCATTTAAGAGTCAACACTGAATTGAACTCTCAAAACTAAACGAAAACGAAACACGGAAACTTATATTGATAAGCAGCGCTTATCAATTCTCCATAGAAAGGAGGTGATCCAGCCGCACCTTCCGATACGGCTACCTTGTTACGACTTCACCCCAATCATCTGTCCCACCTTAGGCGGCTGGCTCCAAAAAGG
>NZ_JBPWAP010000238.1:0-518 GCF_051776705.1 Bacillus cereus group sp. BceL291
GGGTTTATTTCGTATGCTCATTTTTAAGAGGATTATACTGTTTAAAAGTTTGTTCATTTCAATTAATGGAAAACCGTAGAGTTTCTATCCTTAAGTTGATGGGCATGGGGTCACCATATCATTTCGGGAAAATTGTACGCTAAAGAATACCATCCCTTGGTGTTACAGCCTTTTTTAGAGATAACTACATGTTCAGAAAGATAAAAAACTAAGTTTAATTGAACATTGATTTATTTACACACTTTATGAACATGATTATAGCTAGAAAACGTTAATATTATTGAGTTTTATCCTCTGTTCATAAACATAAGGTTTTCTGGACAGATGTCTCTTAGCGTACAGGAAATGCTTGAAATGTGTCCAAGTTGTGTCTAAACGTACAATTTTCCCAAAATGGTATGGTGAGGCCATGCCCATCAACTTAAGAATTTGCACTACCCCCAAGTGTCAAAAAACGTTATTCTTTCTAAAAAGCTAGCTAGAAAGGATGACATTTTTTATGAATCTTTCAATTCAAG
>NZ_JBPWAP010000239.1:0-518 GCF_051776705.1 Bacillus cereus group sp. BceL291
CTGTTGTCCCCTTTCAGTTTCCCTCCAAGGTTAGCCAAGTGATACTAGGTCTTTTAGGGTTGACCTAACAGCTTGCAATCACCGTTTTTCCTTGCCCCCTTATGGGCGCACGAAATCACCATAACAATATGGATACCTAAAATTATTTTTATTTCCACCACAAGTATACATCGCTGGATTTTGATCAACTTTCATCTTAGAAAACTTTTTGGCTGAATCCTCCGAGTGTTGTTTAACTTCTTGACTAGCAACAAAATCAATATACCCTGGCCCCATATTATAGCTTTGAATAATTGTATCCATGCTAACATCCTTGTCCGTTCCATATTTGTACATTTTAGCAAAGTGTTTTACCCCTTGTTCAATGCTCAAGCTTGTCTCTTGAATTTCATTTGGCTTTAATCCAAGTGATTATTGCGATAGGTAAGCCTTTGAAATCATCTTCAGCTTTTCCCCCGCACCACACCGTACGTGAGACTTTCGCCTCATACGGCGTTCCATCTAATTAAGTTAATATT
>NZ_JBPWAP010000240.1:0-511 GCF_051776705.1 Bacillus cereus group sp. BceL291
CTTCCTTTCAAATGGAAAATAACAATCTTCTTCACAATCATGGCGTAAAATTGGTAAAAAAATCGTATTGTAATACTCATCAGAGTTGATGTGTAAGGCTGTCATTTTATCTGCAATATAGTCTTCTGTATCACGGAAAATGCTAGAATTACGCTCTCGAATTGGTTGAGTAACTTCATTCCTCTGAAAGATTTTTATTATCTCCTCTAGTGATAGTAATGGTTTATCTAGTGTAATTGCATGTTCGTATTTCATTATAATGATCCCCTTCCAAAGCAAAAAAAAACACAAATCTTGTGTTTTTTCTCACAGTGTTTTTTATTTGTATACCTAAATCTAAATACCTTTTTACAAGTGATTCCTAACTTGAAAACAACACAAAAAGGGCTCCTTCAAGTCGATTAAAAATGTGCATAGCAAAATAAGCTAGATATACACTAATCGGCTCAAAGAAGCCCTTTCAAAAATGAAACAAGACGCAACTTGCTTCTACAACTCAACCACAACACAA
>NZ_JBPWAP010000241.1:0-511 GCF_051776705.1 Bacillus cereus group sp. BceL291
CTAATCAATAATATCCAAATTACATTTCTGACGAAACATATTGAGTTTTTTCAATTGTTTTCCATCCAATTGAAGTAAGTTTTTATATTTAACAATCGTCTCTTTCTTTGTTGCATGTATAAGTGTATGAACTAATTTATGAACAATCACAAGGTTTTTAAAGTCATCTTTTCCTCCTAATTTTCTGGGGGTTACATGATGACAATGTACCTCTCCAGCTTCTAGGAATGTTCCCAAAATTGAGCATTTCCCTAACTGCATGGAGTACCTAGAGATTCGATTATCCTCGTACTCCAAGTTGTCATTTCTTTGTGTGAACATCATTTTATTAATTTCGTGTTCTACACTTTGTTTAATTCTCTTGTGATTTTTTCTTCCCTCAGTGGTGTAATTACAGATATTTTGACTGAAATTCATTGCATTTTCAGTTCGAATATCTGCTATTGGATATAAATAGACTCCCATTATTTTGTATGTTTTATAGTTGTTTTTATGAAGTCGTTTATATAAA
>NZ_JBPWAP010000242.1:0-490 GCF_051776705.1 Bacillus cereus group sp. BceL291
TAGATCCAAATCCTCTTTGTAACGTTTCATTAGCTCAATTTCTCCATCTACTTGGTTAGCAAATGTATGCAAATCATTTTGCATGAAAAGAATCATTGATTTTTGTAAATCTGCTACTGTTAATTTAGTCGTTAAGTCATATAATTTCTGATTTTGTTTCTCTAAATCATTTAAATATGCACGTTGCTCTGCTGTTAGTTTATTAATTTCAGCAAAAGTATTATATGTTTTTTTAATTTTTTCAGGATCAATTACTTTCATAAGATCATACTCTTTCGTTTTTGTAACTGCAGCTGCAGCGATTTCACCTTTTTTACTTTTCTCTATCGCTTCACGTGCTTCTTTTTTGGCAGCCTCAATTTCTATAGCTGATTTTCCTTTTTCTTTTGCTTCTTGCTCTGCTTTATTCTCTGCGTCTACAATAGCATTGTTTATTTCTTTTCCTTTGTTATACGCTACTACTGCTGTTTGAGCAGCCGGTTCAATGATA
>NZ_JBPWAP010000243.1:0-474 GCF_051776705.1 Bacillus cereus group sp. BceL291
CATCTCCCAAAATTCCCCCATACATTTATAAAATTTTCATGTATGGTTTATTATAAACTGGCTGGGTTTTCAATGATAATGGTGGCTTACTATTAAGTTACTAAAAACAATCCCTTTACATATTCCTCTTCTCTATCATAATGCATCGGTTGTCCGCGATATTTTCCAGATTTATATACGGCCGGATCGCCTTGGAAATCAGTTTTTTCACAGATGGTATTATTAAACCATTCGTCGATCCCTTTTATAATTTGATATTCGTTTTTTTGGTCACGTGAAGCTGCTCCACTTTGAACAAAATCATATAACTTTTCTACCTGTATTTTTAATAGTTTGTGCATACGATGAACACGCTCTACATCGTCGTAGGGTAAGCGCCCAACGCCTTTTCACATTACTGTGATAGGTTTTCAAACGCTCCCCTCCGAACCGTACGTACATGTTTCCATGTATACGGCTCTCCACTTATCCTCT
>NZ_JBPWAP010000244.1:0-473 GCF_051776705.1 Bacillus cereus group sp. BceL291
CCTTGACTGATATCCCAGAAATACTGATTCAATTCATGAAGCATGCTGTATGCTAGGAAACTTTTGGCCGTCCCTTGATTTCCTGTAAATACAACTTTTCTAATTTCTCCGTTCTTTAAATCCTCCAAGGTTTCTTCTACAGCTTTCTTGTGACTAGTCGTTTCATCACACCCGGTTCTGTAATCAGATAATCTTGAAAGAGGAATTTTCTTATTTGTAATAACACTAGCCTTTTCCAGCATGTTGAATTTCTGTAAACGGCTAATCTTCTTATAATGAGCGTTAGCTTGTTCTTCCAAAACCTTATTGTTTTGCTCAACTACACATCTTGGACAAACAACTTGTCCTTTGTATTCAATCATTTGAACCGGCTTAATGATTTTTTGTCCGCCTATTTCATAAGAGTGATTCATACATTGATCAGAATGGTAATTCACCTTCAATTCCAGGGATTCTGCCATTTTTTTCATTGG
>NZ_JBPWAP010000245.1:0-457 GCF_051776705.1 Bacillus cereus group sp. BceL291
AGTTCAAGACCCTAAAAGACCAACGGCTCTCTCTTCACTTCTACTATATAAAAAATAGTAGTGCGAACCAATGCCTTGGTCTGCACTACTAATCTTAGTATGTTTTATTGCCTAAAAAGGGGTGATCAAAGTGGAAGGGTTACAAGATGTGAGGAACGATGTTCAAGAAATAAAGCAAGATATCAAGGACATTCGTTTGGAAATGAAAAGTCTAGAAATTCGAACGACGGGTAACGAAAAAGACATTATTAATATCAATAAACAATTAGATAAAATCAGCGCCAATACAACTTGGATTTTGCGTTTAATTGTTGGAGGGATTATTGGGGCCGTTCTCACTTTCCTATTGAAAGACCAACTATGAAAAGTCAAGGGGACATTTTCAAAAAATATTGCTAGAGGATTTTGAAAATAAATCCACTGGATTCGATAGGAAGTGGCTAAACGTCTTCATAAA
>NZ_JBPWAP010000246.1:0-447 GCF_051776705.1 Bacillus cereus group sp. BceL291
CATGAATGATTACTCTTATTTGTTAATTAATAATCCAGATGTTAACTTTGAAGGAATTGATATTAAAGGATATACAAATCTACCTAGTCAAATTGCACAAGATCAAAAGAATGCAAGAGAGCATGCTACAAAATGGGATGCGCACATAAAAAAACAACTTTTAGATACCCTTACAGGAATTGTAGAGTATGATACCACATTTGACAATTATTACGATACATTAGTAGAAGCAATTAATGAAGGAGATGCAGATACATTAAAAGAAGGCATTACAGATTTACAAGGTGAGATTAAACAAAACCAAGCATATACACAGAATTTAATACAAGAACTAGCTAAGTTAAGAGATAGTATTGGAGAAGATGTCCGAGCATTTGGAGGTCATAAAGATATCTTGCAATCGATTTTAAAAAATCAAGCATCTGGAATAGATGAAGATGAAAAACG
>NZ_JBPWAP010000247.1:0-427 GCF_051776705.1 Bacillus cereus group sp. BceL291
TTTATACTCTTCGATATACTTATCAAGTTCATTTAGATAAATATTTGATAGAATTGGGCTGATTATTCCTCCCTGTGGAGTGCCACTATAAGTATTATTGAATTTCCAATCTTCTAAATAACCCGCTCTAAGAAATTTCCAGATTAAATTAATGAATTTTTCATCTTTAATTTTTCTTTTTAGCAGTTTAATCAAAATGTGATGGTCAATATTGTCGAAGAAGCCTTTGATATCACCTTCTACCCACCACTTAACTCCTTTGAAGATTTTAGTTGCTTGTGTTAGTGCTGTATGACAACTGCGATTACGTCTAAATCCATGAGAATTGTTAGAAAAGGTCGGTTCGAAAACAGCTTCTAGGATGTTTCTTACGATTTCTTGAACTAATTTATCATCTATAGAGGGTATCCCTAAAGGCCTCTTTCCC
>NZ_JBPWAP010000248.1:0-418 GCF_051776705.1 Bacillus cereus group sp. BceL291
ATGTCATATTGAAAATTGGAGCGGAAGACGGGATTCGAACCCGCGACCCCAACCTTGGCAAGGTTGTATTCTACCACTGAACTACTTCCGCAAGACATGTATGAGTTATTTAATTAAAAGTGCGGGTGAAGGGAGTCGAACCCCCACGCCAAAGGCGCCAGATCCTAAGTCTGGTGCGTCTGCCAATTCCGCCACACCCGCATATTAATTTATTTAAGAAAAATGGGGCGACTGATGGGAATCGAACCCACGAATGCCGGAGCCACAATCCGGTGCGTTAACCACTTCGCCACAACCGCCATGATTTCTGGTGCCGACTAGAGGACTTGAACCCCCAACCTACTGATTACAAGTCAGTTGCTCTACCAATTGAGCTAAGTCGGCTAAATGGTGGAGGATGACGGGATCGAACCGCCGA
>NZ_JBPWAP010000249.1:0-416 GCF_051776705.1 Bacillus cereus group sp. BceL291
TTCCTTCTACAAGTAGACCAAACACATGATGTCTTACCCACATTCCTTGTGTTAACGTAATCTCTTGTCCGTATTGCTTTAACACATTTCCATTTGCATCTAAACATTTCAACTCCATTTTCGCACCATTATCAATGCTAGACTTATTATCTGTATAAAAGTATGCAGAAAAAACGTAATTCCAACCAGGTCCGGCATTTATAACTTCATGTGTTGCACCTCTGTATACGTCTGCTGTATTTCCTGTGGAGATTGTACGAAGTGTATTACACCCCTTATATAAAACGGTTGTATCTCTTGTTGTGCCTGATTGAAGTATCCAATATTTTGTATCATTCTTCCAAAGAACATTCCGTAATACAGTTTGATTACCGATTCCACCAACATAATCTTCAACATCTTTTATTTCAACTTTT
>NZ_JBPWAP010000250.1:0-404 GCF_051776705.1 Bacillus cereus group sp. BceL291
CCTTCACGTTCAAGGACATCCGAATACTTTCTAAGTGTGCTACCACTTACCCCTAAACGAGTATATACTTCACTGCTGGTATATACTACCTCTGCTTCTGACATAGCGCTATGCCACCTCCTATAAGGGGAATTCCATATCAAATCTCTAATACCTCTTAATATTCATCGACGAATCCCGCGCAATTTTTGCTATGTTTTGTCGAAATAAAAGAATTTAAAAATAAATATTTTTTTGGATTTCCACTTAAAAATTAAGGTCGGGATGAGTATAATGCCTAACATGGGGTACCGCCGCATGCCTATCCACTTAAGAATGGAAACACAATGAACTTTCGTTCATATAACCAAAAAACTCTCGAAATATTTGGTATCTTTAAAAATGGGCATACCAAATAAACCTAG
>NZ_JBPWAP010000251.1:0-395 GCF_051776705.1 Bacillus cereus group sp. BceL291
CCTGATTGAAGTATCCAATATTTTGTATCATTCTTCCAAAGAACATTCCGTAATACAGTTTGATTACCGATTCCACCAACATAATCTTCAACATCTTTTATTTCAACTTTTCCTTCCAAAGCTTTTGCAGTAGTTTCCCAACCTGCTTTAGCCTCCTGTAACTGCGTACCTTGTTTAGTTTGTATCTCTTGTAAACTAGTAACTTTTTCTTTAATACCGTCCGCTGTTTTCTCTACAGTAGTCACACGCTCGCTAAAATCGACTTGTGTTTTTTCTACCGTTTTAATACTTTCTTTAATACCATTCACACTTTTTTCAATCTCGGTTGTTTTTTTAGTGAATTCATCATTCGTTACTTGATTTTCTGGAGCTGGTGTCCAATCCTGTGGCTTATT
>NZ_JBPWAP010000252.1:0-392 GCF_051776705.1 Bacillus cereus group sp. BceL291
TTTTATCGTTTTCCGACAGAAGACTCCTTCCTCAAAAATGTGAAGGTGTGAAACATCAATTTTAGGTGGGAGATGAATGTCGGTTGGCATAAGCCAACATATTTGCTATCATTTACTTGTACAGATTGCTCTTCGAAAACTGAAGATATGAGGTTGGTTGCAGAAAAACGTTGCAACCGTAAAATCTTCAACGTTCTATCGCCCCACGCTTCTCAAAATTGCGAAAACCAAGCTAAAGTAGGTAGTGTGGTGAATCAGCGTACAAGATACTTATGTTCTCACCGTAGGGACTGCGGGTAGAGCCTGCTAAGATAACTGGTGGATACATCGGTGTTCGCAGGAATCTCCCACTTCAAACAGTCCGTTAGGACGTTAAGTGGTGAGTAGTTCAA
>NZ_JBPWAP010000253.1:0-388 GCF_051776705.1 Bacillus cereus group sp. BceL291
AAAGTTTGTTGTGGTAAACGTACTCATTCCTTGTCTAGCGTTTGATACTGCATATAAAAGACGTTGAATGAAATCAGATGCCTGTCTATTTGAATCCGTTGATCCACTTTCTGCCCCAAGATCATCTAATACCACGAAATCAGCTTGTCCAATTAATTGAACGAAATATTGCAGTGTATATTTACTGCTCTTATCATCGAAAGAATCCATAATCATCCTTGTTATTGCTTCTAATTCAACGTACAAGCAACTTTTCATAAGGTGATAGTTCTCTTCTCCTTGACTGATATCCCAGAAATACTGATTCAATTCATGAAGCATGCTGTATGCTAGGAAACTTTTGGCCGTCCCTTGATTTCCTGTAAATACAACTTTTCTAATTTCTCCG
>NZ_JBPWAP010000254.1:0-387 GCF_051776705.1 Bacillus cereus group sp. BceL291
CCAAACTAGCATCACATATCAGGTGTAGCTTTTCGATTGTTGTCATTTCCTTTTGCTCAATTATTTTTTCCCAGCCCATTTTGTCTCCTCCAATCAAATAAGAATTTTGTTTAGTTTTCCTCTTTAATTTTCTTTGTTAATTTAACCGTTCCAATATACTCGTAAGGCTGAGCGATATATCCTTTATCATGTAGAACTTTAACAACTTCTTGCATATCCTTCCAAGCTTCTGTGCCTTGACCAAATTTAATAGTTACTGTATTCATTTTTCATTCTCCCTTTCTATTCAATTAACTGACCATATTCATCAATTTTTATTTCTCCAGATTCTATCTTTTTATAGAATTCATAAAATTCATCAGCAACCCCCAACAAGAAAGATTGATC
>NZ_JBPWAP010000255.1:0-385 GCF_051776705.1 Bacillus cereus group sp. BceL291
TTTTAGAGCAAATAAGACATTTTAAACAAGTAGAATCGGATGGAATAATAACTGTATCATATCCTTCAATCCCTACATGGATTGCTGGAGGTGTGATGATAGGGGTAGCAAGAAATAATTTAGGTACGTTAGAGCCGTTATTAGTGCAATTACGCCAAACCGTAGACTATAAAATAACATTAAATCGTGTAGTTGGAGTTGCGTATAATAATATTACTGAAATGCAAAATGCAATTGGATCAGCTATTAATGCTCTTACCTATATGTCAGCACAATGGCATGATTTAGATTCTCAATATTCAGGAGTGCTTAATCATATTGATAAAGCATCCCAAAAAGCAGATCAAAATAAATTTAAATTCTTAAAACCTAACCTGAATGCAGC
>NZ_JBPWAP010000256.1:0-383 GCF_051776705.1 Bacillus cereus group sp. BceL291
TTTTCTTTTGCTTCTTGCTCTGCTTTATTCTCTGCGTCTACAATAGCATTGTTTATTTCTTTTCCTTTGTTATACGCTACTACTGCTGTTTGAGCAGCCGGTTCAATGATATCTTTTGATAGACTATAAATTTCTTGGAATACCTTTAGTCCTTGTTCATTTAAAGCTCCTGGTAATAACGCTATTTGCTGTAAATCATTTTGAATTGATTTTTTTGTATCTAGCATTTCATTTTTTAACTTATCTATTTTTCCTGTTCCCTCTGAATTAAGGACACTCTGTGTTTTTGCCACATCAGTATCAAGATTTTTCAACTTCTTATCTACCTGTAGTTTTAGATCTGTTAACTCATTAATTTGACGTTGCACACTTTCTTGGTTTGT
>NZ_JBPWAP010000257.1:0-381 GCF_051776705.1 Bacillus cereus group sp. BceL291
AGTATTATTGGGAGTGTTTCAGCTCAACATGAAGGCTTTCATTCCACTCACTCGTTAAATCAGTTATTACTATCTGTGTTAATCTAGATAGTCTTCTCATTTCATAGTTATTAACTATTTATAGAGAAACGTGTCGCACCGAACCATTCATCGATACCTTTTATAATCTTATATTCGTTTTTTTGGTCACGTGAAGCAACACCACTTTGAACAAAATCATATAATTTTTCTACCTGTACTTTTAATAGTTTGTGCATACGGTGTACACGTTCTACATCGTCGTAGGGTAAGCGCCCAACGCCTTTTCACATTACTGTGATAGGTTTTCAAACGCTCCCCTCCGAACCGTACGTACATGTTTCCATGTATACGGCTCTCCAC
>NZ_JBPWAP010000258.1:0-364 GCF_051776705.1 Bacillus cereus group sp. BceL291
AATCCATATTAGGGGTATTTGGTATGCATGAGAATAAATACCTGTATTTTTTAATATCTAGTCGATTAAAAATCTAAAAATATAGGTTGACTAATCGTAAGAAAAAGACCAGCTATTGCTGCTCCTGCTCTGTTTTTATGTTATTTTCATTAGTTGATGTTGGCGGTTCTTGAGATGGATAATTCCCTGTAAGTGATGTATAACACTCTAAACAAATGTTCTTTTTCGCAAATCCCATATCTAGTGGGTACAAACGCGCTCCGCGTTTACATATTTCACACAGCGTAGCAATTCGAAACTTTACTGTCCCATCCATCTCTCTCCATACTTCAACCCTGCTAACACCATTTAGAAGACCTGCATT
>NZ_JBPWAP010000259.1:0-361 GCF_051776705.1 Bacillus cereus group sp. BceL291
TAAAACCGAAGGGTTTATTGGTTTTTCAAATACATGGTTTTTAAGTCGATTATATAAGGTTCGTGATAGACGATAGGCTATTAGGCGAAAATTATAATTTACATGCGTAGCAGTTCGGTAGTAGTTTTTGATTCCTAATATATATTGATTATATTTGTTGACAGATATTACAGTTGGTTTATGTTGAATTTCTTTGATTAATTTTTTGGTTTTAGCTAAAATAGTTTTTATTTGTTTACTTGAAACATGAGTATTAGCAACAAATTTATTCTTCTTTTTAACTGCTTTTAATTTGAATCCTAGAAATTCTGATTTACCCTTTGTAATATTTGTTATCTTTGACTTTTCTCTTGATATATTA
>NZ_JBPWAP010000260.1:0-355 GCF_051776705.1 Bacillus cereus group sp. BceL291
GAGCTGTC
Organism: Bacillus cereus group sp. BceL291; assembly: GCF_051776705.1. Lineage (NCBI taxonomy): Bacteria > Bacillati > Bacillota > Bacilli > Caryophanales > Bacillaceae > Bacillus > Bacillus cereus group sp. BceL291. The sequence continues at coordinate 9 of NZ_JBPWAP010000260.1, forward strand.
TGTTCTTGTGCAAGTGCATGAATAGTACTACCATTCGTAGCAGTTATAACCGTTGCTAAAGTGGCTAAAGTTATAACCTTAAATGGAAATTTCATCATTTGATTCTCCTCCTTATTTTCAGTTGCGTTATAATATTTTTATTAAACCTAATTTCTTAATATTAAAATTTATAAACTTGTTCTTCGAGTTGAGTTGTTACACTTTTTAATCGTCTTAATGTATCTTTTTGAGACTGGGTGTTATTGGTATCAACTTCAGTCGATAATTTTGTAATACTATTATTTATTAGATCCAAATCCTCTTTGTAACGTTTCATTAGCTCAATTTCTCCATCTACTTGGTTAGCA
>NZ_JBPWAP010000261.1:0-354 GCF_051776705.1 Bacillus cereus group sp. BceL291
TCAGAGGAAGCCCTTCAAGGCGTTACCCTATCATTTGACTTCTCGAAATAATAGTTCTGCTGAATATTGAATCAGCGCCTAACCTTTTCAGTTAGGAACGTGTCGCACAATTATATGATTGAACAATGGCACTTAAATCTGTAATACCATTTTTCTTTGCATCATCAAAAGCTCCTTTTAGATGCTTTACTCCATAATAAATTGAATCTTTAGGATTTTTAATTGTATTCATCGCCCAACCTTGTGATTATTGCGATAGGTAAGCCTTTGAAATCATCTTCAGCTTTTCCCCCGCACCACACCGTACGTGAGACTTTCGCCTCATACGGCGTTCCATCTAATTAAGTTAATATT
>NZ_JBPWAP010000262.1:0-352 GCF_051776705.1 Bacillus cereus group sp. BceL291
CACTGCTTGAATGATAGACCAAGGGTGGTCAGCGATACGAGTAATGAAAGGTAGTTGATACATTACTAGGGAACAAGGTTATAAAGAGGATAGTTTAGGTCGTACATATAAACTATCAGTGAGTCTCTCCCTCCCAGCCACAGTAAGTGGAAAAAGGTCAAACGTCACATCCGACATTATGAAAGCTATTCTTTATCTATCTAAATGGGGATTGCCTAAGTTGGGATGCCACCGGCATACTTGCGAATTTGGCTATGAAGAATGACACCAAGTTACTAACAAGGTGTGTGACTTCTGAATACCCAATAAGGCAACGGAGCCTTCATAGTAGTCCGAGCTAGGGAAAGCCTAG
>NZ_JBPWAP010000263.1:0-344 GCF_051776705.1 Bacillus cereus group sp. BceL291
TCGGCATATCGTACATATTGAATTCTCTTAAAGCTAGAATCCATTAATTCTACTGAACTCATTGTACGTATATCTTTTTGAAGCCTTTTCACTTCACTTGTAATCTCAGTTAATTCATTGTGTGGAGCCAGTACTTTTCTATCTGCGAATTTCTTTTTTAAATACCAAAGTCGCTTATATTTTTGGGTATATACTATGTTGTTTTGTCGGCGTGTGCCTTTATCAAATAGTGTTTTATACTCTTCGATATACTTATCAAGTTCATTTAGATAAATATTTGATAGAATTGGGCTGATTATTCCTCCCTGTGGAGTGCCACTATAAGTATTATTGAATTTCCAATC
>NZ_JBPWAP010000264.1:0-340 GCF_051776705.1 Bacillus cereus group sp. BceL291
GGCTATATTAGCGGGAAAACAAGCACTAGTCCCACAACTTCAGGCCGAAATTGAGAATTTACGTTCTACACAGAAATCACATTTTGATAATGTATTAGCCTGGTCAATTGGCGGTGGACTAGGAGCAGCTATTTTAGTTATTGGAACGATTGCAGGAGCGGTAGTAATTGTTGTGACTGGTGGTACAGCTACACCAGCTGTTGTTGGCGGTCTTACAGCTCTAGGAGCAGCTGGTATCGGTTTAGGAACAGCAGCTGGTGTCGAGGCATCTAATCATATGAATTCTTATAATGAAATTTCGAATAAAATCGGAGAATTAAGTATGAAAGCTGATCTGGCT
>NZ_JBPWAP010000265.1:0-334 GCF_051776705.1 Bacillus cereus group sp. BceL291
GTTTCGGATGAGGTGAGATATGAGCTATTTATCTTTAGAAGAGGTATGCGATCGGGTAGGTTTAACAAAAAATCAATTAGGTTATTTAATTAAGTATAAACACATCGAACCAATCAATCTAGATACCTGGAAAGCAGATGGAGGATATTGCTTTGAAAAAGAGGATGTAAAAAAGCTAGAGGAATTATACAAAGATTGTTTAACATTAAAAGAAGCTGCTGAATTGTAAATGTCAAGATAAACATGTACATTTTCGCTTGTTTAAGCATGTACAAAATCAATCATTTTCTTTGCTAAAATGATCTTTAATTCGATAGGATTGTCCTACAATACT
>NZ_JBPWAP010000266.1:0-334 GCF_051776705.1 Bacillus cereus group sp. BceL291
TTTTTCTAATTCTATTTTAAAGTGCTCTACATTTTCAAATTCTTTTATGTAGAGGAACTCCGACTTCATAATCCCAAAGAAATTTTCTATTACTGCGTTGTCGTAACAGTTGCCTTTTCGAGACATACTCTGGACGATAGCTCTTGATTCAAGTGTCCGGACGTACTGTCTCATTTGATAATGCCATCCTTGATCCGAATGCATCAGTAGCTGGTGCGTTTCAGGTAAACGTTCCAATGCTTTCTCTAACATGTCTGAAACAAGCGAATACGTCGGTCTAGAACCAATTGTATAGGTAATAATTTCACCATTATACAAATCTAATACAGGTGAT
>NZ_JBPWAP010000267.1:0-317 GCF_051776705.1 Bacillus cereus group sp. BceL291
TACAACATTGGAATAAAAGATAACAGGGTGCTAAGCATTATTTCAAAAATGCTTAAATCACCGATAGAAGGCGTAGGTATACCTTCAAAAGGAACACCGCAAGGTGGTATTCTATCACCACTACTATCGAACGTTGTACTGAATGATCTAGATTGGTGGATCTCGAACCAATGGGAGAACATGGATACGAAACACAAGTACACAAGCCTTCACAAATATAGAGCACTGAAGTCTACAAAGTTAAAAGAAATGTTTATCGTACGATATGCAGATGACTTTAAAATCTTTACAGATTCTCACGAATCTGCAAAGAAGAT
>NZ_JBPWAP010000268.1:0-305 GCF_051776705.1 Bacillus cereus group sp. BceL291
GGGGTGAAGTCGTAACAAGGTAGCCGTATCGGAAGGTGCGGCTGGATCACCTCCTTTCTATGGAGAATTGATAAGCGCTGCTTATCAATATAAGTTTCCGTGTTTCGTTTTGTTCAGTTTTGAGAGAACTATCTCTCATATATAAATGTATGTTCTTTGAAAACTAGATAACAGTGTAGCTCATATTTTTTAATTTTTAGTTTGGTTAAGTTAGAAAGGGCGCACGGTGGATGCCTTGACACTAGGAGTCGATGAAGGACGGGACTAACGCCGATATGCTTCGGGGAGCTGTAAGTAAGCTTTGA
>NZ_JBPWAP010000269.1:0-295 GCF_051776705.1 Bacillus cereus group sp. BceL291
TGCGCCAACGTACAAGATACTTATGTTCTCACCGTAGGGACTACGGGTAGAGCCTGCTAAGATAACCGGTGGATACATTGGTGTTCGCAGGAATCTCCCACTTCAAAAAGTACGGAAGGACGTTAAGTGGTGAGTAGTTCAAAAATGATATTAAAGATAATCAAAATAAAAAGACTATCAAAAGTGAAGTGCACCCCAATTGTTAGACACATAATTAACAATTGGAGGTGCATTTTTTATGGCTAAATTTTCTTCAAAAGATAAAATACAAGCAGTAAAACGATATCTAGAAGGT
>NZ_JBPWAP010000270.1:0-292 GCF_051776705.1 Bacillus cereus group sp. BceL291
TGTAAGTGGTGTAACGTTATACAGTGGCAAATATGCATCTATGTATAATTGGGATCGTGCTGCAGCAGAAAGAGCAGATGGCATTCAGCCGTTTAACGCACTTGCTGTAGGTGGTGTGAATAATAATATATCTCCAGCACCAGACGGACAAACGTTTGATATAAGTACTGAAAAAGAAGTGAAAATCTTTAGGAATATACGAGCAATGCAGGGAGTTAACTTAGGTGGCGGTGGATTCCAACAATGGGGGCATATTCGTTTTACAGACGGTAATGCTGGAGCTGGTTTTTAT
>NZ_JBPWAP010000271.1:0-292 GCF_051776705.1 Bacillus cereus group sp. BceL291
TATCATGAGAAAGTTCTCCATCAATATATGTTTGAATAAATCCGATATCATAACATTTCATTTGTTATGCCTCCTCCATTTGTTTATAAATCTTGCGAAATTTCATTTTGGCTCGGACCAATAATGTTCCAATAGAAGATATTTCAATTTGAAGTACTTCTGCAATTTCTTTATATTGAAAACCAGAGAATTTCATTAGTAAAAGGGTTCGTTCTCGATCATTCATTTTATTTAGTATCGTTTGGACCTTTGTAATTTCTTCTTTTCTTATCCAATCATCGTCTAATGATGA
>NZ_JBPWAP010000272.1:0-286 GCF_051776705.1 Bacillus cereus group sp. BceL291
TCAAATGATGAAATTTCCATTTAAGGTTATAACTTTAGCCACTTTAGCAACGGTTATAACTGCTACGAATGGTAGTACTATTCATGCACTTGCACAAGAACAGACAGCTCAAGAACATAAAATAGAAAATTATGCGTTAGGACCTGAAGGGTTAAAGAAAGCGTTGGCTGCAACTGGCTCTCATATTCTTGTAATGGATTTGTACGCAAAAACTATGATTAAGCAACCGAATGTAAATTTATCCAACATTGATTTAGGTTCAGGAGGAGGAGAATTAATCAAAAAT
>NZ_JBPWAP010000273.1:0-286 GCF_051776705.1 Bacillus cereus group sp. BceL291
CAACGTCCTACTCTCACAGGGACAAGGTCCCAACTACCATCGGCGCTAGAGAGCTTAACTTCCGTGTTCGGTATGGGAACGGGTGTGACCTCTCTGCCATCATTACCAGACATTATTCTTTTGAGACAATCATTATTATAACTTATTTACTTTAAAAGTCAACAAGTTTTTTATGTTCTCTCAAAACTAGATAACATTGCTACATATTATATGGTTAAGTCCTCGATCTATTAGTATTCGTCAGCTCCACATGTCACCATGCTTCCACCTCGAACCTATCAACCTG
>NZ_JBPWAP010000274.1:0-274 GCF_051776705.1 Bacillus cereus group sp. BceL291
AGTATTATATGTTTTTTTTATTTTTTCAGGATCAATCACTTTCATAAGATCATACTCTTTCGTTTTTGTAACTGCAGCTGCAGCGATTTCACCTTTTTTACTTTTCTCTATTGCTTCACGTGCTTCTTTTTTGGCAGCCTCAATTTCTATAGCTGATTTTCCCTTTTCTTTTGCTTCTTGCTCTGCTTTATTCTCTGCGTCTACAATAGCATTGTTTATTTCTTTTCCTTTGTTATACGCTACTACTGCTGTTTGAGCAGCCGGTTCAATGATA
>NZ_JBPWAP010000275.1:0-265 GCF_051776705.1 Bacillus cereus group sp. BceL291
CAAGGTCCCAACTACCATCGGCGCTAGAGAGCTTAACTTCCGTGTTCGGTATGGGAACGGGTGTGACCTCTCTGCCATCATTACCAGACTGTATTCATTTAAGACAAGAATCATTTTAACTTATTTAACTTTTAAAGTCAACAAGTTTTTTATATTCTCTCAAAACTAGATAACATTGCTACATATTATATGGTTAAGTCCTCGATCTATTAGTATTCGTCAGCTCCACATGTCACCATGCTTCCACCTCGAACCTATCAACCTG
>NZ_JBPWAP010000276.1:0-259 GCF_051776705.1 Bacillus cereus group sp. BceL291
AAGGAATCTCGCTTTCATTTTCCCATGTGTAATGAGTGTTTTCTCTGATGATAGTTCAAGATTTAGTTTATTCTTTAGAAAAGCCGTAAGGTCTTTCTTTACTTCTTCTGCGTCCTGTTTTGAACCAATTATCCCTATTAGGAAATCGTCGGCATATCGTACATATTGAATTCTCTTAAAGCTAGAATCCATTAATTCTACTGAACTCATTGTACGTATATCTTTTTGAAGCCTTTTCACTTCACTTGTAATCTCAGTT
>NZ_JBPWAP010000277.1:0-259 GCF_051776705.1 Bacillus cereus group sp. BceL291
AAGGAATCTCGCTTTCATTTTCCCATGTGTAATGAGTGTTTTCTCTGATGATAGTTCAAGATTTAGTTTATTCTTTAGAAAAGCCGTAAGGTCTTTCTTTACTTCTTCTGCATCCTGTTTTGAACCAATTATCCCTATTAGGAAATCATCGGCATATCGTACATATTGAATTCTCTTAAAGCTAGAATCCATTAATTCTACTGAACTCATTGTACGTATATCTTTTTGAAGCCTTTTCACTTCACTTGTAATCTCAGTT
>NZ_JBPWAP010000278.1:0-253 GCF_051776705.1 Bacillus cereus group sp. BceL291
CGGTTTAGGAACAGCAGCTGGTGTCGAGGCATCTAATCATATGAATTCTTATAATGAAATTTCGAATAAAATCGGAGAATTAAGTATGAAAGCTGATCTGGCTAATCAAGCAGTTATTTCACTTACTAATACGAAAGACACGCTAACATATTTGTATCAGACAGTGGATCAAGCAATCATGTCTCTAACAAGTATTCAGCAACAATGGAATAAAATGGGGGCTAATTATAAAGATTTATATGATAATATCGAT
>NZ_JBPWAP010000279.1:0-250 GCF_051776705.1 Bacillus cereus group sp. BceL291
ACTACAGTAGTTGTTGTCAGGGTTAAAAACGTCGATACAGCAAGTAGTTTATAAGGAAAATTATTATTCACTTTAATTCCTCCTATGAATATATATTAATTTTTAGTTTGTCTTTTCTTGTTTAAAAGCAATGTCTTTGGAAATGAATTCTGCGTCCTTATGAATATCATTCCAACTTTGTTTAGCAGCTTTTAAATCGTCAGGTATTAACGAAAGTTTATGTTCTTGCATTTGATCGATATTATCATAT